>JAJDNW010000086.1 GCA_022340465.1 Deltaproteobacteria bacterium
CGGCGTGGGAATTGACGGACGGGGCGCATGCATGTATAGCGTTTGGCAACATACCGTTCCGAAACAACGTTTCCTTTAGGGCATATTTCACACCTGTTGACCTCAAGGTAATTCTACCCCAAACGCTATTTTAACAGCTATTAGATTGCAGTCCGTTAGCTATGATGAAAACATGTGAGATCAACTGCCTAGTGTTTCTTTGAATACAGCCAATTTTAATTTAGTTATACGATTTTCCGTGGAAAATCTGTTGAATAGCGGTTGTCATGGTACTCGGCACCCTGACGCCTTCGAAAAAAATGTTTCTTATGTTGGACATAGGTTGTATCGGAACATATATATGACAACCGGTATAAACTGTCTGAGCCTCAACGTCCCAAATCAGCGGAGGAACGTCAATGAAAACCGAAATAGAACGCATTGCCGAAAAATTGGCAGCAGGCGGGCAGAACATCGTTTTCACCGGTGCCGGCATTTCCACCGAAAGCGGAATCTCGGACTATCGGAGCCAGGGAGGTCTGTGGGACAAGTTCAAACCCGTTTATTTCGATGATTTCATGTCATCCAGGGACTCCCGGATCGCCTACTGGGAGTTCTGGAGCAAAACCTACCCGGACCTTGCGGCGGCACGGCCTAACCAGGGGCACGTCGCCATCGCCCGCCTGTTCGACATGGGCTTGATCCGCGCCGTGGTGACCCAGAACATCGACGGACTGCATCAGGCGTCGGGGTTGCCGGATGAAGCCGTCATCGAACTGCACGGCAACACCTGCCGGATCCGGTGCATGTCCTGCGGCCGGGTTTCCGCTATCGAGGACGCAAAAAAACGCCTGGACGCAGGCGATCTTGCCCCCGAGTGCCAATGCGGGGGATATCTGAAACCCGACACCGTTTCCTTCGGGCAGTCCATGCCCATGGACAAGGTGGAACGCGCCGTTCAACTTTCCCGGCAGAGTGACGCCTTCATCGTGGTGGGGTCGACCCTCGTGGTGCAGCCGGCAGCCCACATGCCCGTTTATGCCAAACAAAACGGCGCATTTCTGGCCATCATCAACCTGTCGGACACGCCCTGCGATGCCATATGCGACGCCTTGCTGCGCGCAAAGGCCGGCAAGGCCCTCCAGGCCGTGCACCAACGGGTATGTGACATCGTTTCAGATAACTAACCTGCGCGTTTCAAATTTTAAGAATGAAAATAGATAGAATCCATTGAAGATATGTTTATGTTGAACATTCTTAAAATTTGAAACGCGCAAGTTGGGAAATACATAAGTTGATCTCGAAGTGGAGGTTGGGCGGGATCAATAGCGCTGAAAGCATTGTCTAACCCCGGTCGTTATCCAGCCTGAAGGACAAATACCGGATGACGTCGCCCCGCTCCCGGGCAGCCGCTTCATAGGCGGAAACGACCGCTCCCGCTCCATGCCGGGCATGTCCATCCGCATGCACGTCTTCCGACATGTCGACGACACGCCCTCCCCATTGCCGAACCGATTCTCTGGTAAAGTCGAAAAAAAGCTCGCTGTCCGTTTTTACATGCACGCCCCCACCGGGTGCCAGCAGCCGCGCATACGCATCCAGAAACCGGCTCCCGGACAACCTGAATTTGGCTGTCTGCGTTTTCGGGTACGGGTCGGGAAACGTCAACCAGATCTCGTGAATCGACTGCTCCATGAAAAATTCCGCAAGCCGCTCGATGCGCGCATGCAGAAACAGGACGTTTTCAAGTCCCGCGTCCAGGGCCTTTTCCGCACCGACACAGATGCGGTGGCTCTTGCAGTCGACCCCCACATAAAGTCTGGCAGGGTCGGCTGCGGCAAAGGCCAAACTGTGCTCGCCCTTGCCGCAGCCCAACTCGAGAACCTTTTGCATGGCCGCATACGGTTTTGCATGCCACGGAAAAAAAGCGGGCGGCGGTGAAACCCCGAAAGCGGCGAAGGTGACATTGGGCAGCTGTCTGACGCGCGCGTATTTTTTACGTTTATTCTTCGGCATCGGCTGCCGGGGGGGGCACGTTGAAGATTGAGCAGGTGCTGATGCCGTGGGCGTACAGGGTGCCGCCGCGGTCCTTCAGGCGTCCCTCCACGGTTGCCAGGTGCCTGCCCCTATGCACCGGCCGGGCCTCACAGCGCAGCAACCCGGTCCGGGCCGTCACCGGCCGGATGAAATTCACCTTGATCTCGATGGTCGCACAGGACATCCCCTGCGGCAGCGTGGTGAGGACCGCAGCAGTCATCGTGGTGTCCAGCAGCGTCGTCAGAATGCCGCCGTGCACCGTTGAAAATGGATTGTAATGGTATTCGGCCGGGTCGAGTTCAAATGCGGCGTAACCACTTTCAACGGCATGGACCCTGTAGCCGACGAGCGAGGCGACCGGAGGCGCGCCGATGCGTCCCTCCTTGATGCCCTCGAGATACGCGAGTCCCGGCAGGGATGCCGCGGCGTTTCTCTGGTTGAGCTTGGGATCTTCCCAAACGACGGTTTTTTTTCTTTCCATAAGCCAGAAAATCCTTTTCCCTCTTCGATCTCATTCGCGTTCATCAGCGCGACCACGAAGGTTGTCGTGCGGTGCAGCCCGAGCGGCACGGTCGCCTCCCAACCCGGATAAACCGAAAAAGATAAAGATCATTTATCACGAAAACACGAAAGCCCAAAAACACGAAAAAGACCATGAAAAATTTCGTGCTTTCCCGCTTTCGTGCTTTCGTGATTGGTTTTATTGTTTTCCATTGAACTTGTAAGGGACTAACAGATCAGTACCAGGCCGCTGACATTTGCCATCTTGCTGAGCAAGGCACCTTCAGCATCCATGATCCAGGACATCTCCCATCCGGCCGTTTTGAACAGGGCGGCCACATCGATACCGAAGCCTGACATGGACGGCCGCGCATGATCCGGATTGCGGCATTTCCCCGTTGCGGCCAATACCCGGCATTCGGCGCGGTCCGGGCAGAACAGCTCCTTGCACGAACCGCCTGCGTATGACCGTGCCCGGGGAAAACCCATGGCAACAGCGGACCGCTCGATATGATGCCAAAAAAAGTGGGGCGCAATGAACCCTGTCATTGTGGAAGTGGAAAAAAGTATAAAAACCTGTGGTAAATAAGACTTTTGCCTTATAAAAAAAGAGGGCATAGCCTTTTATTTCAAGGAATGCCCTGCTTTTCGATCATTAAGAAAGGATGTATTATACGACGGTTACATTCGTTGCGGAAGGGCCCTTGGGTC
>JAJDNW010000087.1 GCA_022340465.1 Deltaproteobacteria bacterium
TCCATCAATTTCGCAGCCAGCCGATGCGCCGTTGGCCCATCGCCGATCAGTAGCGTTTTTTCTGTCACTGTGTTCACCTATAGCATTTGCCGAAGGGGCGCCCCTTGCCCCATACGGCTGATGCCATCTATTTCAAATACGACAGCACAGCCGCTGCCGCCTGCCCGCCGCTGGCGATGGCATCGGGAATGCTCATGGGGCCTGTGGCGGTACCGGCGGCAAAAACACCCGGGGCGGGAGGCGATCTATCCAAGCCCGGGGGATTAACAAACCCGCCGGAATCAACCGTCATGCCCAGCCCGGCCGCCATGCCGGCTGCATCTGGATTGGGAAGGAGTCCGACGGAAAGCACCAACAGGTCAAAGGCCGCCTCTTTGGGTGTATTCCCGGCATCATCCATGTAACCGAGGGTGAGGGTGCGATCCTCATTTTCGAAAACGTCGCCGGGGATTGATCGTACGAATTCGATTTCATCATGGATCGTCCGGTAAAACGTCTCGAAGTCTTTACCGAAACGCTGAATATCGATATAGAAAACGGTAATGTCCGTTGCGGGTTGCCGCGCTTTTATAAGCCTGCCAAGGCGCAGGGCGGAACCGCAGCACACCTGAGAGCACCAGAGGTGATTCAGACTTGCGTCACGGCTTCCCACGCACTGGATAAAGGCCACCCGCGATGGTTCCCGCCCGTCCGAGGGGCATAGCGCCCGGCCGGTTTTACGCATCTCCCTTTCCAGATCCAAATTGGTGATGACGTTTTCAAAAAGACCGTAGCCGTATGGTTTTTGCCGGGGGTCATAGGCATTGAACCCGGTGGCAAACACCAGCGCATCCGTTTCGATCTTCTCCTCGGTCTTTTTGGCATCCAACGCAATGGCATTCTGCGGGCAGGCGTCGCGGCAGACGCTACACGTTTCACCGCTGCTTGGTCGCATGCACGCTTCCGCCTTCAAGGCGTAGAAAGGCACGTGATGCGAGCTGCTGCCTTGGATCACGGCACCCGCAGGGCATTTGTCAAAGCAGAGGCCGCAGCTGTCGCATTTCCCGGGATCTACGAACTGCGGCGATACGGCAATCCCGATCGTGAGACGGTCTCCCGCGTTTATGTTTTCAAGGCGGCTGTCGGTCTTAAGATGAATACGCGGGTGTTGCCGTGCCTTTGCTAACAGGGTTTCCACCATGCAGGCGCCGCATTTTACACAGGCATCCGTGGCTTTGCAGGCATAGCCAACGGCGTGCCCTCCTGCGAACGGCGATTGCTCGACCACCAGCACTTCTATACCGAATCCGGCGAGCTGGACAGCCGCGGACAGCCCCGCGACGCCGCTTCCGGCAACGGTTACATGTCTATCCACCATTTTGCGATATCCCATGCCTGCCATACCAGAGATTTGTTGCATTGATTCCTGGGGCATTTTAACTGCTTTTATCCACTTATATCGTGGAAGCCTAATCGTCCAGAATATTACGGACCATCTGCGACAGCCGCAACATGTTAAACGGCTTTTGAATGAAACCGGCACCGCCGTGCTCGAGAAATACCTCGGCGAAACTGTTCATGCTGTAGCCGCTGCAAAAGATGGCTTTCAAATTCGGGTTTCTGTTCCTGATGGCGTTAAAAGCCTCGACACCGCCCATTTTCGGCATGATCATATCCAGAATTACCAGATCGATATTACCGCTATGACTGTCGTACAGGTCGACCGCCTGCACGCCGTCCGAAGCCGCAATGACGGAATACCCCAGGTCTTCCAAGATATCCTTGACGGATTTCAGGATGTAGTCTTCGTCATCGACAACCATAATCGTTTCCGTGCCATACAACATGGTATCGGCTTTAACCACGGTGTCTTCCCGATATGCCTTGTCACTCGAAGGCAAATAGATGGTAATGGTGGTTCCCCGTCCGACTTTGCTGTGAGCGGTGATGATGCCGTCATGGTTTTTAACGATGCCGAAGGCGGAGGCCAGTCCGAGCCCGGTTCCACGGCCCATGTTGTGCGTTGTGAAAAAGGGCTCGAAGATATGTTCCTTGATCTCCCTGTCCATGCCGGAACCCGTATCGCGGACGGAAATTTTCACAAAGTTTCCCGCGTTGACGCCGTGGGGCCGGGTGGCATCTTCCCCGAGGGTTACGTTTTGAGTCTTTATGTATATTTCCTTGCACTCGTCCATCGCCTGGCGTGCATTTACGTAAATATTGAACATCACCTGGTCGATCTGCCCTTGGTCCGCCTCAACCGGCCACAGGTCTTTCTGAAAATCCCTGATAATGTCGATGTCCTTGTTGGTGCGGGAGAAAAGCTCGGACGTTCTCTGGAGAGTGGCGTTGAGGTTGATGGTGGAAACGACGTACTTCCCGCCCCGGGCATAGCCCAGCAGCTGTTTGGTCAAGGAGGCACCGCTGTCCACGCATTGTTCGATGGCCTTCAAGCTGTCGTATTGCGGATGTCTATCGTTTATATCCAGCATCATCAGGGACACGTTCCCCTGAATTCCCATCAGCAGGTTGTTGAAATCGTGAGCAATGCCTCCGGCAAGGGTGCCGACGGCCTTCATGCGCTGCGCCTGGTGAAGCTGGTTTTCCAGTTTTTTCTTTTCCCTTTCCCCCTCTATGCGCTGGCTGATGTCGCGGACAATTCCGCGGAAACCGATTCGGCGCCCGCCGCTGTCTGCCATGGGGGAGGCGGCCAGTTCCAGGGTCTTCCTGGCCCGGTCTATGGTGATCACGGTGACGCTGTTGATGCGGCCCGGGTTTCCGGTCTTGTAGATGCTGCTGAAGAAGTTGCGCATCTTTTCAGCGGTTTGTGGACTGGTATACCGACGGCTGTTGAGGCCGATCAGTTCGGCGGCGCTGCTGCCCAGAATTCTGCCCAGGGCATCGTTGACAAAGGTGAAGTTGCCTTTCAGGTCGATCTCGAAATAGCCTTCTTCGATGCTGTCTAGAATCGTCTGGTACCTGTTTTCGCTTTCGTGCAGGGCATTGTCGGAAATTTGCCGCTGCTCCTTTTCCGCTACCAGGCTGGCATTTGCGTTTTTAAGGTCGTTGGTCTGCTCTTTTACCAGGTCCTCCAACTGGTTTCGGTAGGAGGTCGTTTTTTCCTGGCTTTCGCGCAAGGCGGTCTTCATGGCGACAAACGAGTCCGCCGTCTCCTGGATCTCCTTGTACACCGATCGGATGTTGGCGACGGCGTCGAAGTTATCCGCCTGGATCGATTCCGCCTCCTTGGAAAGTGCTGCAATGGGATCGATGACCCCCCTGGCCAGCCATAGCCCCAGAGCCGCTGCAAAAATCGAAATGGCCATGGTGATGAAAATACTGTTCAGCCGGTTCCTTTTTATGCCGCCGAGATAGTCGTCTTCGGGCAGGTAGACGCCGATGATCCAGGGCCACTCGCGAGCCGAAAAGGGTGAGAACATGGTGCTGTAGACACTGCCGTTGTGTTCGAAAGTAGCGAATTTGGGTTCGTCGAGCACGATCATCCCATTGGAATCGGTACCGAACTCAATGGATCTGAAGGCCTTTTGGCTCAGTTCGTCGTCCAACTCGTCTATCTTAACCAGGCGATCGCTTGTCTTAGGGTTGATCCCCCTGTGTTTCAATTTGCCGATCTCGGGAAAAGCGACAATATCACGGTTGCGGTTCATGAGAAAAGCGCGTCCGTTTTTTCCTATTTTGAGCCCGCCGATAAAGGTGGAAAGCTGGTCGATTTCGATATCGACGCCCACGATGCCCTGCAGGGTGCCGGCAGCATCGTAAAAGGGGCCGGCAATGGTGATTCCCGGCTTCTGGGAAGTGAAGAAGATGTAGGGGTCCGTCCAGACAATTTCTTTCTTTTTCAGGGCTTTCCCGTACCATGGCCGTTTTCGCGGGTCATAGGTGTCGTCGGGGTCGGCATTTGTAGAAAGCAGGTTGAACGCCTTGTCATACCAGGATAAATTCGTTTCACGCGCATGGTTGTGATGTAGAATTATTTTGGTCCTGAATCCTCCGGCCGAGTGAGCATCGCTGCGGCGGACATCGTAAAAATTGCCCTCCGGTGTTCCCATGTAAATGCCGGCAAAATAGGGATAGATGGAAAGCTGATTGTAAAAATACCGCTCCAGCATCTTGATCTGCTCTCGATTGCTGCTGACGACATCCGCGGACAAAAGCCGCTTGGTCAGCGCCGCCGCACCGTGGGCATGGGCCAGGTGGTTCTGGGATTGCTCCATGGCCAGCTGGGCGATATTCTTCATGATGTCTTTGGCGTGCTGGTTCAATACCTCCTGTGACGAGACATAGGAGGAGGTGGTGGCGATGATGTGGGTGCCCCAGATCAGGCTTAAAAAGCCGATGATGAGCGTCCAGCGGATGGATAGCTTCATTGAGTCAAACCCGCATTTTCAAAGAGTTTGCTGACATTCAGCTTGTTGAGGCCGTCCGTTAACAGTTCTCCGATCAGCTTTTCGCCCCCGCCCCTTCCCATTATTTTAGCGCGTTCCGCCTTGCCGTTCACGGATTCTCTGGCAATTTTGCTGCTGTCTTTGGAAAGCCGTGCCCTGTATGCGAAACCGGCATACCAGGTCCGGCCCTCGAGATCAATTTTGAATTGTTCGATGGCAACCCTCATCACCGGCAACGCTTCGGCCCCATCTTCGACGACCTCCACCTGCATGGCTTTCAACCTTTCTTTCAGGGCGGTCGCGACCAGGTCCTGGAGGTCATACGTCTGGCTCGAAGCCTCGCCTTCGTTGGTGGCGAGCGTGAAGTTGCCGTTCCACAGGTCGAATTCGCTGCGGGCTTTTTCTGAAAAGACGGATTTGTCCGCCCGCCGGTCTTCAACCTGCAATCCGATTTTTTGACCTTGCAGCTGCTGCGGCGCCTCGGGAAGCGTGTATAGAACTTTTACACTGTAAGGTTTTGCGCAGGCAGCGGCAAAAGCAACCAACAGCCCTGCGAGGATGAAGACGAAGCTGTTTCGGGTAGAGCGGTTCATCGTTGGAATCCCTCCTTTGGTGAGTCGATTGGTCCGCTTGTAAAGTGGAAAACAGTGTAATTGAGTATGCGCATATAGATTCGATGTCAAGGAAAAGTGTCGATTCGGCGGTGACCCCTTTCCGTGGGCGGCATCCTGAAAACCCTTGCCGGCAACGGATTTTCCTGTGCGCCGCCCTGCAGGTTTTAACTTGCATTGGCGGCTGCCTATGTGGTATTCAATTATGGATAACTAATCGAAAAGAGGCGCAATCGGGCGTCTCCAAAACAACAATCATTTGGTTTATAGGAGGAGAAAAGGATGAAGGCATTGAAGCTCTGTCTGGTAATGGTTGCCATTCTTGCTTTGGTAGGAACAGCCGCGGCTGGAACGCTGGAAGACGTCCGCGCCAAAGGGTTTATTCAGGCCGGTGTCAACGGCGACCTTTTCGGGTTCGGCAAGCCGGATGAAAAAGGCGTTTGGAGAGGGCTGGACGTGGACACGGCCAGGGCGGTCGCTGCAGCGGTTTTCGGTGATGCCGACAAGGTGAAGTACACCCCGTTGACGGCTAAAACCCGTTTTACCGCCCTGCAGTCCGGTGAAATCGATGTCCTGACCCGCAACTGCACCCAGACCCTGCATAGGGACACGGCCCTGGGGCTGGATTTCTGCCAGGTCAATTACTACGACGGCCAGGGGTTCCTGGTCCCGAAGAAGCTGGGTATCAAAAGCGCCAAGGAGCTGGATGGCGCCGCCGTATGCGTGCTGCCGGGAACAACCACCGAGCTGAACGTGGCGGATTATTTCCGTGCCAATGGCATGAAAATGAGCCCGGTGGTCATCGAAAGCACTGCCGAGCTTGCCAAGGCATTCTTTGCCGGCCGCTGTGACGTGCTGACTTCGGATGCCTCGCAACTCGCGGGCACGCGCGCCGTAGCCCCCCACCCTAAAGATTACGTCATTCTCCCGGAAATCATTTCCAAGGAGCCCCTGGCCCCGGCGGTTCGACACGGCGACAACCAGTGGAAGGACATTGTCAACTACAGCGTCCTGGCCATGATCGACGCGGAGGAATTGGGGATCACTTCCAAAAATGTCGACGAGATGCTCAAGAGCAAGGATCCCAAGATCATGCGTTTTCTGGGCGTCACCCCGGGCAACGGCAAGGACCTGGGCCTGGATGAGAAATTCGCCTACAACATCGTCAAACAGGTGGGCAACTACGGCGAGGTTTTCGAACGCAATGTCGGCGTCAACACGCCGCTGGGCCTCAAACGCGGCCTGAACGCGCTTTGGACCAAGGGGGGTCTGATGTACTCTCCGCCCTTCAAGTAGTATTATTGTACGCAGCAGGATGCCGAGAATGGCGTTCGGCCGAATGTAATACCAACCACAACGGCACACGGGACACAACGGATTTTTTTCTCGTGTCCCGAGTGCCCTTGTGGATGATATGTCCCAAGGCAGCAAGTTAACCCCAAAGGTGCAACGCTGGGGCTAGGGCCTGGGGGCCAATGTTGGGATGTCCACCACATGGGCCGGGAGACATGATGGCTGAGAGTCCGGAAATAAAAAAGGAGCCACCATCCAAGGCAATACCGTTTTATAACGACCCTAAAAAGCGGGCGATGCTGTTTCAGGTCGCTACGCTGCTCATGCTGGGTCTGCTGGCGTTTTACCTGTTGTCCAACACGCGTGCAAATATTGAGAAACAGTCCATCGCCACCGGTCTCGGCTTCCTGGAAAAAGAGGCGGCGTTCGAGATCGGTGAAAGCCCCATACCGTATTCAGCCGCCGACACGTATGGCCGGGCCCTGGTGGTGGGGTTTCTCAACACGCTCATCGTTTCCTCGATCGGCATCGTCATCACCATCATACTGGGAACCCTGATCGGCATTGCCAGACTTTCATCCAACTGGCTCGTTTCCAGGCTTGCGGCCATCTACATCGAGGTGCTGCAGGACATCCCGGTCCTGCTGCAGCTTTTTTTCTGGTACGCCTTTTTTTACAATATTCTACCGGGGCCGAAACAGGCATTGTCTCCGGTCAAGGGTATTTTTTTGAGCAACCGCGGCCTGGTTTTCACCGTGCCCCAAGCACACCCGGTATACAAATACATGGTGGCGGCGGCGGCTGTGGCCTGTGTGGCCATTTATCTGCTTCGCCGCTGGGCCAGAAACCGGCAGGCTAAAACAGGCGAACCCTTCCCCGTGTTCAAAGTGTCGCTGGCCATCATGGTCGGTTGCCCCCTGCTGACCTGGGCGCTGGGCGGCGCCCCCACGGCCATGAGCGTTCCCGTTCTCAAGGGGTTCAACTTCAGGGGGGGGTTGAATATCAGCCCCGAATTCACGGCGCTGCTGCTGGGGTTGATCTTGTACACCGCCGCCTTTGTGGCCGAGGTCGTGAGAGCGGGCATCCAGTCGGTCAACAAGGGACAGACCGAGGCGGCCATGTCGCTGGGTCTTCGGCCGGGCCAGGTATTGAACCTGGTTATCCTGCCGCAGGCCCTCCGGGTGATCATCCCCCCGTTGACCAGCCAGATGCTCAACCTGACCAAGAACAGTTCGCTCGCCGTGGCGATTGGTTATCCCGACTTCGTGTCCGTGGCCGGCACAACCATCAACCAGACCGGCCAGGCGATCGAGGGCGTGGGTCTCATGATGATCGTCTATCTGACCTTGAGCCTGCTCACGTCCGTATTCATGAACTGGTACAACAAGAAGACGAAGCTGGTGGAACGATAGCACGATACATGGATCGGAGTATAATACCATCAGTTGTGCAATACATATCACGCGAAGCGAGAATTGCACCCGCAGGGTACATGACGGCCGCAGGCCCAGTGACATGCGCAGCATAAATTACACGCAAGATAAATGACATAACCAATCAGCATTCTATTAAAATCGTCGACAGATGAACGGTAACAACGGAACAAATTCGGAAAACAATATAAAGCCGCCGGCCACCAGCGTAGGCGTTCTGGGGTGGGCCAGGGCCAATCTTTTCAACAGCTGGTTCAACTCCATCCTGACGTTGATTGCACTTTTCGTACTTTGGAGGATCATCCCTCCTTTCATCCGCTGGACCTTCATCGACAGCCTCTGGTTTTCCACCAGCGACGAGTGCAGGGAAATCGGGGGCGCGTGCTGGTCCATCATACCGGCCAACTGGCGCTTCATGATTTTCGGATTTTATCCGTACGAACAACAGTGGCGCCCCCTGCTGGCCATGGTCATGCTGGTCATACTGCTGTTTTACAGCAGAAACCGGGACCACTGGAAAAAATCGTTGCTGTACGCCTGGCTGATCAGCCTGGTCGCCATGGGCCTGCTCATGAAGGGGGGGGTTGCGGGGCTGACACCGATCGAAAGCAACCAATGGGGCGGGCTGCCGCTGACGCTCATGCTGTCCGTATTCGGCCTGGCGGCCGCCTATCCTCTGGGTGTGATTCTGGCCCTGGGAAGACAGTCCGAGTTGCCGGCGATCAAAACGGTCTGCATCGTCTACATAGAGATGATCCGAGGGGTGCCGCTGATAACGCTTCTTTTCATGTCTTCCGTCGTTTTCCCCCTTTTCCTGCCGGAGGGTGTGACGGTAAACCCCATCCTCCGCGCCCAGGTGGCCATCATCATGTTCACGGCGGCCTACATCGCCGAGGTGGTGCGGGGCGGGTTGCAGGGCATGGCCAAGGGCCAGTACGAAGCCGCGGAATCGCTGGGGCTCAATTATTATCAGACCATGCGCCTGGTGATTCTGCCGCAGGCATTGAAAATCGTGATTCCCCCGACGGTGAGCCAGTTGATTTCCGCACTGAAGGATACATCACTCGTGGTGATCATCGCCCTGTACGACCTGTTGAAAACCACCCAATCCACCCTGTCGAATCCGAACTGGATGGCATATTCCTCGGAGGCCTACATTTTCGTGGCTCTGATCTATTTCGCCTGCTGCTATTTCATGTCCAGCTACAGCCGGCGGTTGGAGGTGGAGTTGGATACAGGGCTATAATATCGCTCGGGCGATATTATTGAACGCGACTTCGTCGCTATTGAAGACCCACTATTCTTGCATAAAAGGTTTAGCATGAACGACACAGCGACTGCTGAAAGAAATGAACTGTCTGACGACGCCATCATCGAAATCACCGGAATGCACAAATGGTACGGTGAATTTCACGTCCTGCAGGACATTAATCTGACCGTCCAGAAAAAGGAGCGGATCGTTATCTGCGGCCCGTCGGGGTCCGGGAAATCGACCCTCATCCGCTGCATCAACCGCCTGGAGGAACACCAGCGGGGCCGTATCGTCGTGGACGGAATCGAATTGACCAACGACATCAAGAATATCGAAAAAATCAGGGTCGAAGTGGGCATGGTGTTTCAGCATTTCAACCTGTTCCCCCACCTCACCATCGTGGAGAACCTCACCCTGGGGCCTGTCTGGGTGCGCAAGGTGCCCAAGAAAGAGGCGGAGGAAATGGCCATGTATTATCTCGAAAAAGTCCAGATCGCCGAACAGGCTCAAAAATTTCCCGGCCAGCTTTCCGGTGGGCAGCAGCAGCGGGTCGCCATCGCCAGAAGCCTGTGCATGGCGCCCAAGGTGATGCTCTTCGACGAGCCGACGTCGGCGCTCGATCCGGAGATGATCAAGGAGGTTCTGGACGTCATGATCGACCTGGCCCAGGAGGGGATGACCATGCTGGTGGTCACCCATGAAATGGGATTTGCCAAAAGCGTGGCCCATCGGGTCCTTTTCATGGACTACGGGCAGATCGTCGAACAGAACACGCCGGAAGAATTTTTTGAAAACCCCAGGAACGACCGCACCAAGCTTTTCCTGAGCCAAATCCTTAACTGAGACTAATAAAATGCAACCCCGCAGACGGTTAGGTTGACATCGATGCTTGGTTTCATCTGCACGTTGTCAAAAGGTGTGCCCGTTCGGCATTTTATTAGATAATTTTACATCTCTCTTCAAGTGCTCTCTCAATCCTTCGGAGGGTTCCACTTCGTAAATCTGCGGTGAGATAAACTATACCGGTTGTCATATATATGTTCCGATACAAACGATGTCCATCATAAGAAATATTTTTTCCGAAGCAGTCAGGTAGTCGACTACCATGACAACCGCTATTCAATAGATTTTCTACGGAAAATCTTACAACGGTATTTTTCCAAACGCTATATGCCCTTTCAGGGCCGCTTCCCGGCGCTACTTCGATGTAGCAAGGTCGAGGGGGACAGCAGATGCTTTGTCTATCAGGGCGAGTGCTTTTTTCAGCACATCCCCCCTGAAGCGAATGTTGAGGGCCGCTTTCAGCATCTCCATCGATAAGACCGAGTTCAGGCCCGCCAGCATGGCCAGGGCCGCCAGGGCCCTGTCGGGTGGTTTGATCTTGGCAGCCTGGAAATCGACGGTCATTATTTTGCCGTTCGAGGGCGGCAGGGGGACGTCAGCGGACTGGATGACCACGGTGTCCTTTGTCAGCCCACCCAAAATGGCTCGCCGGCGGGCCGCCCCTTCCGGACCCAGCGCAAGGACCGCATCGGGATTTTCGATGCCGGTGTATGCTATGGCCTCAGGGGACAGGATCACTTCGCTGATGGAGTGCCCGCGCAGAACGGTGATGGGGTAGTCGTTTTTCTGGGCAGCATTCAAGCCGGCGGTCAGCCCGGCATAGCAGAGAATTTCACCGCCGGTGACGATTCTCTGGCCCGCGCTTCCCACAATCATTATTTCCTGGCGGCCGTGTACAGGAGAGGCGAGCGTTTTGGAAACCTTCAGCGCCCGCGGCACCGGGCCGGATTCCGTTGCTGCGGCGCGGTACCGCTCGCCGTATTCGCCCCGGTGGTTGGCGTCGACAGGGCCGCTGAAAGCGGGCAGCGAATCGATGCTTTGCTGAATGGATTTTGGCGACAGCTTGTTTTTCTTGGTGTAGCGTCCGGGACAGACTCCCCAGAGGTCGAGGACGGAAAATCCCTTGAATCGAACGGCTTTTTCGATTTCCAGGGCCAGCTCCCTGTTGTAGGCGGAAACCCTGGCGACATAACCGGCTCCGGCGGCCGCCGTTACCCGGCAGATGTCCATGGGATTTTCGATTCGGTTCAGGAATCCCGATCCGACCAGGGCATCCGGCGGCGTCGTGGCGGAAAACTGGCCGCCGGTCATGCCGTAGTTGAAATTGTTGAGCACCACAAGGGTCAGATCGATATTGCGGCGGCATGTACTCAAAAGGTGGGCCCCTCCGATGCCCATCCCGCCGTCCCCCATGGTGACGATGACCTTCAGCTCCGGACGGGCCAGCTTGATGCCGGTGGCATAGGTCAAGGCCCGGCCATGCAGACCGTGAAAGGCATGGGTGTGGAAAAAGGTATCGAACAGACCCGAGCACCCTATGTCGCTGACGATGACGACGTCGCTTCCCTTTACCCCCAGAGAGGCAAAGGACCTGTCCAGCGCCCGGGCGACGGTCTCATGGCCACATCCCGGACAGAAGACCGGAGGCCTTTTTTCATTGAGCAGGCTGGCCATGCGACAGCACCTCCTTGATTTTCTCCGGGGATATCAGGTTTCCGTTCATCCGTCCGAAAAACGCAACAGGCTTGTCGATCAGGACTCTCCGGATCTCCCGCACATACTGCCCCATGTTCATTTCCACAACCATGACCTTACGAAACCTGCGGGCGGTTTGGCGGATCAGTTTCTCCGGGACGGGCCACAGCGTTTTCAGGATCAGGTGGGCAACGGGCCGCCCCGCGACGTTCATCTCGGAAACGGCCGTCCTTGCCGCCCGTGAGGTCACGCCGTAGGTGATCAGCAGCGTGTCGCCGCCGGCATCGTCGAATTCGTAAAATGAAAACCGGTCCACGGAAGCTTCGAGCTTTTTCCCCAGGCGCTCCTGGCTCGCGGCGATGGCCTCCGGGTCCACGGTGATGTACCCGTCCGTGCCGTGGGTGGATGATGTCTGACGAACGGGCGTCCGATCACCGATGGGCAGAAAAGCCGGTGCGGAATGATCGTTCGGTGCGGCAAAGGGCAGAAAAGGCTCGGCGGAGGTGTACCGTGTGCGATTTTCGACGGGCGGCAGTTCCACCGCATCCATATCGAAGCTTTCCCTCGTCATCCCGGTCTCCTTGTTGCTGGCGATGAAGACGGGGCACCGCAGGGTTTCCGACAGGTTGAAGGCATGGAAGGTCAGCCGGTAGCAGTCGACGACATCGACCGGTGCGAGGACGACCACGGGAAGCCCTCCGGTGTTGCCCCATCGCAGAAACTGAATGTCGCCGTCCGCACCGCGGGTTGCCGACCCTGTCGAGGGGCCGAGGCGCTGCACGTCGGCGATGACCAGCGGAATCTCACTGCCGACGGCGAAGGATATATTTTCACTGTACAGGCTGATGCCGGGGCCCGATGTCGCCGTCAGGACCTTCAAACCCGCCATGGAAGCTCCCAGGCAGAAACCCATGGAGGCGATTTCATCCTCCCCCTGCAGGCATATGCCGCCGGCGGGCGGCAGCAATTTGAGCATGGTGTTCAGTATGGTCGTTGCCGGTGTGATGGGGTAGCCGGCAAAGAACCGGCAACCCGCTTTGTATGCCCCCCAGGCGACGGCTTCATTGCCTTCCATAAAATTGAGTGCCATAGGATACCCAAAGCGTTCGTTAAACGTTAGGTGTAGGACGTTGGACGTGATGTTTATTTTTTCGGTATTACGGTTCAAGGCTCAGGACACACGGCCGACGTTTCATATTTCACGGTACACGGTATACGGTTTACGGTTTTCGGTCAATGGCCGCAAGGCTCAAGGCCCACGTCTCAGGCCTATATATAATTATCCCCGAAATAGAAAGAAAAGATTTCATTTTGAACCGCTATTTAGTATGTTACCGGCATTTGCAAAAACAATACAAAGGTGTCAACGAAGTCGTCTGCCTGCTGTGTATGAAACCCATCGTCGCCGTCATCGGTCGCCCCAATGTGGGGAAATCGACCTTTTTTAATCGCATTACCCGCACCAGGGATGCGCTGGTGGAAAATTCCCCCGGCGTGACGCGTGACAGGATATACGGCGATGCCCAGTGGAACGACGTCGATTTTACTCTCGTCGATACCGGCGGATTCACCGAAACCGGGGATGAATTCAATCCGCAGGTAAAATTCCAGGTTCGACAGGCTGTTCAGGATGCCGATGTCATCGTGGCCATGCTCGACGGGAAGGCCGGCATTTCGCCGTTCGACCATGATATCGTTCAACTCCTCCGCTCCGTTAAAAAGCCGGTACTGTACGCGGTCAACAAAATAGACGGCCTTGAGCAGGAGAACCGCCTCTATGAGTTTTACGGCACCGGTGTAAACGAACTCCATCCGATTTCGTCCGAACACGGATACGGCATTAACGACTTTTTGGATTGTCTGGCGCGGTTGCTGACCGGCATCATCGAGCAGGATTCATCGGAAAAGGACGACACGGCCATCAAGGTTGCCGTCGTGGGCAGGCCGAATGTCGGGAAATCGTCCCTGATCAACCGTGTGCTGGGTGAGGAGCGTCTTTTGGTGAGCGATATCCCCGGGACGACGCGCGACGCCGTCGATTCGGTGTACAGGGCGGAGGGAGGCTTGTACCGGTTGATCGACACGGCCGGTATCCGCCGTAAGGGAAGGGTGCACAAAAAAATTGAGAAGTTTTCGGTGATCAAGGCCCTCAAAAGCCTGGAGCGCTGCGATGTGGCCCTGATCGTCCTGGATGCGCATGACGGCATTACCGATCAGGATGTCAACATAGCGGGATACGCCAACGAGCGGGGCTGTGGATGCATCTTTTTGCTGAATAAATGGGATGTCGTGGAAAAGGACAGCCGGACGGCCGGACGTTTTCTGGAGCGGCTTCGCATGGATGCGAAATTTCTTCAGTTTGCACCCGTGCTTACCATCTCGGCCCTTACGGGACTGCGGGTCAGGAAAATTTTTCCGCTGGTAGACGCGGTTTACAGCCAGTACGCCACGCGGGTTGGCACAGGCGTGCTCAACAGGATTTTCGAGGGGGCCATCCGCAGCAACGAGCCCTCTCTGTACAGGGGCCGGCGTCTGAAATTTTACTATGCCACCCAGGTGTCGGCCAAGCCGCCAACGTTTGTCTGTTTTGTCAGCTACCCGGATGCAGTGCATTTTTCATACAAACGGTATCTCATCAACCAGGTCCGCGCGGAAACAGGTTTGGACAGCACCCCGCTGCGGCTGATTTTCAGACAGCGCAAGGGCCGCCGGAAAGAGTAAATTAGTGTTTAGTGTTTGGTATTTGGTATTTCGTGGTTAGAGGAGGGTGGCAGGGCTTCATACACCATACACCATACACCAAACACCAAATACCAAATACAAAGACATGAACGATCTCTTTGAATATAGCGCGCGCAAGGCCTCGAGCGGCAGACGGCCGTTGGCCGAGCGCATGCGGCCGCGCCGCCTCGAGGAGTATCTGGGACAGCCTTCAGCCGTGGGAGAGGGCAAACTGGTTCGGCGGGCCATCGAGCAGGACAAGCTCTTTTCCATGATCCTGTGGGGGCCTCCCGGGTGCGGGAAAACGACCCTTGCCAGGCTGATGGCCACCGAAACCAGTGCCCATTTCATCCATTTTTCAGCGGTTCTTGCGGGCGTTAAGGAAATCCGGTCGGTCATCAAAATAGCCAGGGAGCAGCAAAGCCTTTACCGGCGGCATACCGTGCTGTTTGTGGACGAAATTCACCGCTTCAACAAGGCCCAGCAGGATGCGTTTCTGCATCATGTGGAGAGCGGCCTGATAACGCTGATCGGCGCTACAACCGAGAACCCGTCCTTCGAGGTCATCCCGCCGCTGATTTCACGCTGTCGTGTCATCGTGCTCGAAGCTCTCTCGGAAAAGGATATCCAGCGCATTTTGCAGAAGGCGCTGGACGACAGGGACAGGGGGCTTGGCAGCGCGGGACTGACGATTACGGAGGAAGCGCTGGCCTACCTGGCCGCCGTTTCGGACGGGGACGCTCGAACGGCTTTGAACAGCCTCGAACTTACCGCCGGGCTCCTGGCAGACGGGCGGGCCCCCTCCGGCGAGTCGATGAACGCCGGGACCATTACGCTTTCACGTGTAGAGGCCGCTCTGCAGAAGAAAGCACTGGTGTACGACAAGTCGGGCGAAGAACACTATAACCTGATTTCGGCCCTTCACAAAAGTATGCGCGGCAGCGATCCCGATGCGGCGGCTTATTGGCTGGAGAGAATGCTTTCAGCCGGAGAAAATCCGCTCTATGTGGCTCGCAGGATGGTGCGTTTTGCCACCGAAGACGTCGGCATGGCCGATCCGCAGGCCCTGACTGTGGCGTTGAATGCCATGGAGGCCTATCGGTTCCTGGGATCGCCGGAAGGGGAGCTTGCACTGATGCAGTGCGCCATATACCTGGCAACCGCCCCCAAAAGCAACAGTGTGTACAAGACGTACGGACAGGTTAAAAAATGCATTGCAGAAACGGGGAGCCTGGCGACGCCGTTGCATATTCGCAACGCCCCGACAAGATTGATGCGTGATATCGGTTATGGGAAGGGATACCGCTATGCCCACGACTTCAGGGATGCGTTCGTGGGGCAGGAGTACCTGCCGCAGGCGATCAGGCGCCACCATTTTTACGAACCGTCCGATCGTGGTTTTGAGCATACCATACAAAAACGGATGGCGTACTGGCGACGCCTGAAAAAGGAACAGCAGGCTGCACAGAACTCGGACAACATGGCTGCCGATTCCGGGGGGAGAAAACAATGAAAAAATCAGCCGCAGTGGAGAAGGCGCTCAAGGAAAGTCGTTTTTTCAAGGACTTCGATGTGGAGACCATCGCCGAGGTGGCGGGCATCGGGCACCTGGAGACGTTGGAGGCCGGCGCGCATGTTTTTCAGCAAGGGGAGGTCGGCCGACACATCTACATCATCGTCAAGGGGTCTGTCACGCTGGAGCGCACCAGGGATTTGGGCAGGAGAACCGGAAAGGTGGTGGTCGACATGCTGGGAAAGGGACGTTTTCTGGGGTGCTGGTCCACGCTTCTCGGGGAAGCGCATATACTGATGTCGTCGGCCTACTGCCAGAAACCAACGGAAATTATCTCCATCGAGGGAGCCGAGTTGCGGGGTATCATGCTAAAAAATACCTCGTTGGGCATGCAGGTAATGGAGAGGCTCTGTTTTCTGTTGCGGGACAGAATCCAGGCGGCATACGGGGCCATGGAGAAGTTATAGATGGTTGAACCAAAGGAAGATCTGGAAGAAGCGAAGATATTGCAGGATATCGAATCCCGCCTGGATGCGTTTGGCCGGGACAGGGGCAGCCTCATCCCGATTCTGCAGATGATACAGGGGCGGCACCGCTACCTGCCTAAAGCCTCCCTGGAAATGGTGGGGGCCTATCTAGGCATCCCCCCCTCGGAGGTTTACGGTGTGGCGACGTTTTATAACCAATTTCGGTTCAACCCCCCCGGCAAGCATCCCATCAGGGTGTGCGTTGGAACCGCCTGCCATGTCAGGGGTGCCGACATTATTCTCGAGAATTTCGAAAGAAAGCTGGAGATCAAGGAGGGACAAACGACCGCTGACCGTGAATTCAGCATAGAGAAGGTGGCCTGCGTCGGCTGCTGTGCGTTGGCGCCGGTGGCCCTGGTCGGCGAAACGGTTCACGGCGGCATGGCGCCGAGCAAGGTCGAGGGGCTGATTCTGCGCATAGCAGTGGAAAACGAGATGCGCCAAAGAGCCAAAGACAAGGAAAAACAAGAGGAATAACAGGTAGTTTTATGCATGCTGAAAAAATACAGGTTGCTTACCAGGCCGTTCGTGCCGCTGGTGCCGAACGACAGGCGGCCGCCATAAAGGGTGGAGGGGCGACGATTCACATCGGCATGGCCACATGCGGAATTGCATCGGGTGCCCTGGAAACCAGGAAGGCTTTTGAGGAGGAGCTCGAGGCAAGGGGCATCGAAGCCCGCGTGCATCCGGTGGGATGCATGGGACACTGTTATGCGGAGCCGGTGGTTGTGATCGATCATCCCGATTCCGGATTTCCCCCGATTCTTTACCCGAATGTCAACCCGGGGAAGGCCAAGATGCTTAGCAAGTTGTTTCTGGAGGAGGGCGACCCCCGTTTCGAGCACGTCCTGGGCGCGACGGTCGAAAACGAGATGATCCCCTGGGTGATGGAGTTCTCCAGATTCAGCATGGAAACCCGTATCGTTACCGGGCTGTGCGGCAAAATCGATCCCGAAAGCATCGACGAATACCTGCTTCAAGATGGTTATGCAGGCCTGGCACGTGCCCTGGCCATGGACCCCGAAGAGATTCTCGGGACCATCAAAGATTCGGGGCTTCGCGGCCGGGGGGGGGCGGGATTTCCCACCGGTGTAAAATGGGAATTGGCTGCGCAGGCCGACGCCACCGAGAAGGTGGTGATCTGCAACGCCGACGAGGGTGACCCCGGCGCCTACATGGACCGCACGATTCTGGAAAGCAATCCGCATCAGGTGATCGAAGGCATGCTTATCTGCGCTCATGCGGTGGGGGCAAGGAAAGGTATTTTTTATATCCGGGCGGAATATCCCCTGGCGGTGGAAATCGTCACGCGGGCCATCGATCAGGCCCGCGAAGCGGGGCTGCTGGGAGAGCGCATTCTGGGATCGGAATGCAGCTTCGACATCGAGGTGTTTCAGGGCTCCGGAGCCTTTGTCTGCGGCGAAGAAACGGCACTGATCAGATCCATCGAGGGGCTTCGCGGTATGCCGGTTCACCGTCCTCCCTACCCGGTGGACGAAGGCCTCAATGGCGGGCCTACCGTCATCAACAATGTCAAGACGCTGGCAACCGTTTCCCCGATCATCAAAAAGGGGGTGGCGTGGTTTCGGGGAATCGGAACCCCGGGCAGCCCGGGCACTACGGTTTTTTCCGTCGTCGGCGAGGTGGTGCATCCCGGACTTGTGGAGATTCCCATGGGAGTGACCCTGCGAACGCTGATTTTCGACATCTGCGGGGGTATACCCAACCAGAAGGGCTTCAAGGCGGTGCAGATCGGCGGACCGTCAGGGGGATGCCTGCCGGAGTCGTTTCTGGACACGCCCATCGATTTCGATTCCCTGCGCGAAGCCGGAGCGATGATGGGTTCCGGGGGCATGGTCGTCATGGACGAGGAAGCCTGCGTGGTGGATGTGGCGCGATATTTTCTCGATTTCACCCAGAACGAATCGTGCGGGAAATGCACCTTCTGCCGCCTCGGCACCCGCCACCTCCTGGACATTTTGACGAGGATGACCAAGGGGGAAGGAACCCGGGAAGACCTCGAACAACTGAAGGAGCTCAGTCAAGCGGTGCGCGAGGGATCCCTTTGCGGTCTGGGAAAAACGGCCCCCAACCCTGTGCTCACGTCGCTCGAATACTTTGCCGAAGAGTATGCGGCCCATGTGGACAGAAAGGAATGCCCCGGCAGGACGTGCAGGGATTTAACGGCCTTTTATATCGACCTGGAGGCTTGCGCGCGGGGATGCGATGTTTGTGTGGGATGCTGCCCCGTGGATGCGATCTTCACCACGCGCACGAGGAAAAAGGGTATCGATCAGACGCTGTGCGTGAAGTGCGGGGAATGCCGGGTGGTGTGCCCGCCGGAATACGATGCCGTCAGAAGGGTGTCGCCCGCGGAAGGCGTGCCGATTGTCGAACGGCCGGAGACCCGGGATGGGTAGTTGGTGGTTTCAATAAAAGGTCGAACCGCACTTCCAGGGGACAGAGGTCGCGGATCAGAGACCTGAACGTCCCACATCGAACTGTTGGCTAACAGAAAAACCGGATATTATGATTACCATTACAGTTGACAGCAAGGAAATCCAAGCCGAGGCCGGGGCCAGCCTGCTCGAGGCCTGTCTTGAAAACGACATTTATATCCCCCACTTGTGTCACGTGGCGGGCATGCAGACCCCCCCCGCGTCCTGCCGGCTGTGCATGGTGGCCGTGGTAGGAGTGGACAGACCGGTCACCGCGTGCACGACGCAGGTAGCAGAGGGTATGGTGGTGGAGACCGCTGCACCTGAAGTGAGGCATCTGCAGCGCACCGCGTTGCGGCTGCTGTTGTCCGTTCACGACATCGACTGCAAAAACTGCCATGCCAACAAGCATTGCGAACTGCAGAACATCGCCCGATTTTTGAAGATCGGCCTGAGGGCCAAACCGTACGACACCCTGCTCGAGAAAAGCGCCGTCGATCGTTCGCACCCTTTTTTGGACTACCTGCCCAATCGGTGTGTTCTGTGCGGCAAATGCATGTATGCCTGCAGGGAAAAAAACGGTCAGTCGATGTTTACCTATGCCGGCAGGGGATTCGACACCGTGATCAGCGCTTTCGGGGTCGATTCCGCCGATGTCGACTGTGCGGCTTGCCTGGCTTGCGTCGATATCTGTCCGGTGGGGGCCCTGGTGGTCAGGGAGAACGGCGGGGACAGCTGACCGATATACAAAAAGCGAACAATCACCCCCGCAGTTGCAACGCGTGGGCAATATTCTGAAACCGATAACGAACGTGATTGTCGAAAATTTAAATTACAAGGAGGAACGGATCGATGAGAGAAGTCGTCGTAGTGAGTGGTTCACGAACGGCAGTAGGGAGTTTCGGCGGTGGGTTGAAAAGCGTTTCCGTCGTGGAAATAGGGACCGCGGTCATGAAGGAGACATTGCGGCGGGCCGGCCTGCGACCCGAAAAAAGCGAAGAGATGGAAGCCTTTGCACCCGACAAACTCAAGGGTCGTGAACGCATCGAACTGGAGGAACCGTACAATGACTGGGATGAAAACCTCGAACCCGTAACGTTGGACGAGGTGATCATGGGCAACGTGCTCCAGGCCGCCCAGGGGCAGAATCCGGCCCGGCAGGCTATGGTCAGAGCCGGCATCCCCAAGGAAACGCCGGCCTTCAGCCTGAACAAGGTTTGCGGCTCGGGGCTCAAGGCCATCGCACTGGGCGCCGCTTCCATCATGTCCGGCCAGGCCGATGTGATTCTGGCCGGCGGACAGGAAAGCATGAGTACGGCGCCCATGGCCCTCCCCAAAGCCCGCTGGGGCCACCGGATGGAGCTGACCGGCGTGGGGGAGATTTATGACCTGATGGTCTTCGACGGTTTGTACGAAATATTTTACGGTTACCACATGGGATTGACGGCGGAGAACATCGCCTCCCTGTATGACATCAGCAGAGAGGAGCAGGATGCCCTGGGCGTTCTGAGCCACCAGAGGGCCAGGCAGGCAATAGCCGACGGCAGCTTTGCCGATGAGATCGTGCCGGTGGTGATCCGTGGCCGCAAAGGGGAGACGGTCTTCGAAACGGACGAACGCCCCATGGAAACCAGCCTGGAGAAGATGGCCAAGCTGAGGCCGGCCTTCAAGAAAGACGGCACCGTGACGGCCGGAAATGCCTCGGGCATCAACGACGGCGCCGCGGCGGTGCTGTTGATGAGTGCCGACAAGGCCGAGGCGTTAAGCCTCGATCCCATCCTACGGATAAAGGCCTTCGCGTCAGGGGGCGTCGATCCCGCCTATATGGGGCTGGGCCCCGTTCCAGCCGTCCGCAAGGTGCTGAAGACCACCGGGATGACCATAGACGACATCGATATGATCGAACTGAACGAGGCTTTCGCCTCGCAGGCTATCGGCTGCATGCGTGAACTGGGCATAGACAGCGACCGCCCCAACGAAGTGGGGAGCGGCATATCCCTCGGTCACCCGATCGGTTGCACCGGCGCCCGCCAGATGGTCACCGGGATGCATCTGATGCAGCGCAAGGATTACGGCACAGGCCTTATCAGCATGTGCATCGGCGGGGGCATGGGAATGGCCATGATCGTTGAACGCTGATGCGTGTATCCCACTGTCGCCGGTTTCTTGATTCGTAGATCGGTTGCTGTTGATAAAAAGGGGCCAAGATTTCCAGGGGCCAAGGGCCATAAAACCGCAACTTCGCCTGAGAATTCGCTTTACTTAACCGGTTATAATTGCTAAGAATTAAGATTGGTTTGCAGCATGAACCGAGATAGCGAGCGCATTCCCTGCAGCTTGCTGCAGGGTAAGCGAGCGAATCATAATTAATAGAATTCCTTACGGTGAAGATTCCCCTCGAGCTTGCTGCGGGGAGTGTTCAATCTTTGCGTATGACCAAGAGGTGATACGCTGTAAACATCGACAGGAGAAAAAGCAAATGGATGTGAGCAGAAAGTTGGGTATTCTGGTTTTTTGTGGCGTTCCGGCGATCATCGGCGGAGGCATCATGTACGCCATGTTTGACAGCTACCTTTCAGTATTCATCTGGGAGGTGCTGCTGATTTTTGCGGCCGGCGTTTATGTCAGCAGATAATGCCCCACCTTTTTGACTTTGCATAATACCTTTCGAATAGCAACCTGCGCAGCCCGCTTATGGAACGGAACAAAGGGCTGCGTGGTCGTTTTATCCGCCTTTGCAGAAGGCTACGGCAGGCAAAGTGGATGAATGCGCAGATCCAACGATGCCACGGCGCGATGTCGCCCAATGCATTGGCGGATAAGGGCGTCGTAGCGCAAGGCGAAGACGGTTAGCGGCGGGGACCACGAGTTTACCCGTGGGACTCCGTGCGGTAATCTCTCCTTTTGAACCGAGATAGCGAGCCCATTCCCTGCAGCTTGTTGCAGGGTAAGCGAGCGAATCATAATTGACAGCGTTCCTTACGGTGAAGATTCCCCTTAAGCTTGCTGCGGGGAATCCGCAATTACACGCATTTTATGGTTGGAGGCAGGATGGCGGAGAAGACGACCGGCGACTTGATCCTTTGGTTTTTTCTGGGATGCCTGCTGATTTCCACATTCATGCTGGGGAGACTGTTTTGGCCGTTCTTGTCCATATTCGTCATCGGCGCCGTCGTAGCCGGTGTCTTTTACCCGTTGTACAAGTGGATGCTGCATTCCGGCAGGGTCAGGCCGTGGATAGCCTCTCTGGTGGTGTGCCTGCTTATCTTCGTTATTCTGTTCATCCCGATTATCTTCTTCGTCGGCGTGCTCTCCAGCGAGGCCTACGACCTGTACGTTGCGGCCAGGAATGCGGTGCTCAGCAAGCGGTTTCAGGGGTTGATCGAGGGAAGCATGCTCCTGGAGAAGGCCAATGCCGTACTGGTCCATTTCAACATCGAATTGACCGGCCTGGAGCTGAACAAGGGGATATCGGAAATCGGAAAGTACGTCGGCCTGTTTCTTTACAACCAGGCACGGATGATAGCATCCAACATGGTGGCCTTTATCGTCAATTTTTCGTTGATGCTGCTGGTGATCTACTACCTGCTCATCGACGGCAAACGCCTGATTACATTCATTGTGGACCTGTTGCCGCTCCCCGATGATCAGGAGTGGTTGTTGATTGAAAAATTCAAGGATATGGCCGGTGCAATCTTGATCGGCAACGGTCTGTGCGGATTGATCCAGGGCGTAATCGGTGGCGCTGCATTTTACCTGCTGGGCATCAATTCGCCGATCTTGTGGGGCGTCATCATGGGGATCCTCGCTTTTTTGCCCATCATCGGCATCGGTGCGGTAATGCTTCCCACGACCGTTTACTTTTTCATTGCCGGCCGGACGGCGGTCGGCATATTGCTGGTAGTTATTTATGTCATGCTTTCCGGAGGAATTGAATACCTGGTTAAACCAAGACTGGTGGGGCACCGCGTAAAAATGCATACCCTGCTGGTATTTTTTAGCATTATCGGTGGATTGAAGCTTTTTGGTATTCTGGGCATCGTATACGGTCCGTTGGTGATCACGGCTTTCCTGACGTTTACGGACATTTATAAGGCCAGCTACCAGTATATTATCGAGACGAGGGAGAAAATATGACCATTAACGAACATCTGCCCGAAATCAGCATAGAGCGTGAGATGAAAAAATCATACCTCGATTATGCGATGAGCGTCATCATCGGCAGGGCGCTGCCAGACGTCAGAGACGGGCTGAAACCGGTTCACCGCAGGATCCTCTACGCCATGCGGGAACTCAAAAACGATTACAACAAACCCTTCAAGAAATCGGCCAGGATCGTAGGCGACGTCATCGGCAAGTACCATCCCCATGGCGACACGGCCGTCTACGACACGATCGTGCGCATGGCCCAGGATTTTGCCATGCGATATCCGCTGGTTGACGGGCAGGGGAATTTCGGATCCGTGGACGGGGACTCCGCAGCCGCCATGCGTTACACGGAGATACGCATGATGCGTCTCTCGCACCAGATGCTGGAAGACCTGGACAAAGAGACCGTCGACTTCATTCCCAACTACGACGAGTCACTGGAGGAACCTGTGGTGCTGCCTACGGTGGTCCCGGCCCTCCTGGCGAACGGATCGTCGGGAATTGCGGTCGGCATGGCCACCAACATTCCGCCCCACAATCTCAGCGAGGTCATCGATGCCATCAAGGCGCTTATCGACAATCCCGACATCGGCCTGGAAGAACTCATCGAGCTCATACCCGGTCCCGATTTTCCCACCGGCGGTATCATCCACGGCACCAAGGGGATTCGCGACGCCTACAGCACGGGGCGCGGCATCATCCGCATCCGGGCGCGGGCGACCATCGAGAAAGACAAACGCACCGGCAGTGAGACCATCGTGGTCTCGGAAATTCCCTACCAGGTCAACAAGGCGCGGCTGATCGAAAAGATTGCCGACCTGATGAAGAGCAAACACCTAGAGGGCATCCGCTACGTCCGTGATGAATCCGACCGGGAGGGCATGCGCATCGCCATGGGGCTGAAAAAGAACCAGGTGGCCGGTGTGATCATCAACAAGTTGTACAAACACACCCAGATGGAAAACACCTTCGGCATCATTTTCCTGGCCGTGGTGAACAAACAGCCCGAGGTACTGACGCTCAAGGGGTTGCTGGAGCACTTCATTCTGCACCGCAAGGAAGTCATCATTCGGCGGACACGCTTCGAATTACGCAAAGCGGAGGCCCGGGCGCATATACTGGAAGGGCTGAAAATCGCCCTGGATCATTTGGACAGGGTGGTTGCCCTGATACGGTCATCGAAGACGCCTGCCGAGGCCAAGGCTCGCCTGATGGAGGAATTCGAACTCACGGACATTCAGGCCCAGGCAATCCTGGACATGCGTCTGCAGCGTCTCACCGGCCTGGAAAGGGACAAGATCGTCGACGAGTACGACGCTCTGCTCAAAGACATCGCCTGGTACAAGGAGGTGCTGGGAAGCACGAAGCTGGTGCTCGGGATCGTGAAGGACGAGCTGACCGAGGTGCAGTCACAGTTCGGCGACCTGCGGCGCACCGAAATCATCGAGGAAACGCACGAGCTGACCATCGAGGACATGATCGTCGAGGAGGACATGGTCGTCACCATTTCCAACTCGGGTTATATCAAGCGCAATCCGATAACTCTGTACCAGAGTCAGAGGCGCGGCGGCAAAGGAAAAACCGCCATGGGCACCAAAGAGGAAGATTTCGTGGCGCTGCTCTTCGTGGCTTCCACCCACCACACCTTTCTTTTTTTTACCAACAAGGGCAGGGTCTACTGGCGCAAGGTTTACGAGATCCCGCAGGCCGGAAGACTGAGCCGCGGCAAGGCCGTCGTCAACCTTCTCAACCTTGACGCCGATGAAGAGCTGGCCACGGTGATGGCGGTGCCGTCGTTCGACCCGGGTAATTTCATCATCATGGTCACCCGGCAGGGATTGGTGAAAAAAACCGATATCATGGCCTACAGCCGGCCGAGATCGGGCGGTATCATCGCCATCGATCTGGTCGACGGAGACGAGTTGATTGCCGCCAGAATTACCGACGGCACCATGAACGTTTTTCTGTGTTCGGTCATGGGAAAATCGATTCGCTACCACGAGTCGGATGTTCGCCCCACCGGGAGAGTTGCCCGGGGCGTTCGGGGGATGCGCCTCGCCGACGGGGACAGCATTGTGGGGATGCAGGTGCTGAGCCACGGGCAGACACTGATGGCGGCTACCGAAAAGGGGTACGGAAAGCGCACATCCATCGATGAGTATCCGATTCAGAAACGCGGCGGCAAGGGGGTGATCACCATTAAAACCAACGAACGGAACGGCATGGTCGTATCCATCCTGCTGGTGGAGGAGCACGACGATCTCATGGTGATGACGAACAGCGGGAAAATCATTCGCATGCCCGTCCGGGGCATTTCCGTGATCAGCCGCAATACACAGGGTGTCAAGCTGATCGGCATGGATCCGGGCGAGCGTGTTGTCGGCATGGCGCGGTTGGCGGAAAAATAATGCTGCCTGCGGCATCATTATGAAACGCGTCTTCGCCGCTATTATGTATCGTGCATCAAGCAGGGGGTGAAAGAACATCTCTTGCCCTCAGACACGGGTTTTAGTTGTAACAATATACAATGATGAAGGCTCAAGGATTCGAGTGAAACATAAGATGAGCTCATCGCTGGCAGGTCATAGCTCATGGTTTGCTATCAGCTAATGAAACAAACAAAACGGAGTGGTATACTGAGTCATGTCGGAAAATAACGGTAACCTGAAAATCGGAGTCGTGGGGGGCGGCAGCTGGGGAACGGCACTGGCGAATCTTCTTGCGCAGCAGGGGTGGCCTATCGATCTGTGGGTATTCGAGGAGGAAGTGAAGCTGCAGATCAGAGATAACCATGAAAACAAGGTGTTTCTTCCCGGGATTCATCTTTCGGAAAACCTGCGTCCCTCGAATGACCTCGGCAAGGTCGTAGCTGACAAGGATTTTTTGCTTACGGTGGTGCCGTCGCATTTGGTGCGCGAAATGGCGGGGGCGATCGCAACCCACATTTCACCGGAAACCGTTGTCGTTTCGGCGTCCAAAGGCATCGAGAACGGAACCCATCTCACCATGACAGGGGTGCTCAGGGAGATGCTGCCGGCGGCATCGGCCGACCGCATTTCCGTCCTGTCGGGGCCCAGTTTTGCCAGGGAGGTCGCCGTCAATGTGCCCACTGTCGTAACCGTTGCGGCGACGGAACCGGAAATCGCCCGCAGGGTTCAACACATTTTTGCAACGCCCTATTTCAGGGTTTATACCAGCGACGACCCTATGGGGGTGGAGTTGGGCGGGGCCGTCAAAAACGTGATAGCCATTGCGGCGGGTATCGTGGACGGCCTGGGGCTGGGGCTCAACACCAGGGCGGCTCTGATTACCCGCGGCCAGACGGAAATCAGGCGCCTGGGGCTGGTCATGGGCGCCAACCCGAGGACGTTTACCGGATTGGCGGGCATCGGCGACCTGATCCTGACTTGCACCGGCGATCTCAGCCGCAATCATACGGTGGGCAAAAAGATCGGGCAGGGTCAGACCCTGAAGCAGATCTTGGCTGAAATGCGCATGGTTGCTGAAGGGGTGAAGACCTCCCAATCCGTTTACAACCTTGCCCGTGAACGGGGAGTGGAAATGCCGATATCGACGGAAGTGTACAAGGTCCTGTACAACGATGTTCCCCCGAAAGAGGCTGTTTTCAGGCTGATGACCCGCGACCTCAAGGAGGAACTCGACGAAAAATAAAACTGCCGCGCATTTTTATTTTTGTATGTTTTCATTTTCCGGGCTGCGTCTTGAAAATGAAAGATGTATGTATCCATAACGTATCTTCACATGTAGCTCAGGGCTTTAGCCCTGTCGGGATGGTAGCGGTTTGAGTGACGACGCCAATCTGGAGCGAGGGAAGAAAAGGTCCGCGGACCGCAAGTCGGAGCACAAGGGCGCGGGCCACAGGAAAAGACTGCGCGAAAAATTTTTAATGTCGGGTCTGGACGGGTTTCACGACTACGAAGTGATCGAGCTCTTGTTGACCCTGGCCACCCCCCGCAAGGATTGCAAAACACCCGCCAAGGACGCCCTGAAACGTTTCAAGACCCTGCAGGGGGTTTTCGAAGCCTCCTCACGTGAATTGTGCGAGGTCGACGGGATCGGTCCGAAAAACCTGATGGGGATCAAGCTTGTCAAGGCAGTTGCCGAGCGGTACCTCAACAAGAAGCTGGTGGGGCAGGATGTCGTCAGCAATTCCCGCGCCCTGTTCCAGTACCTGGACCACCACATGCGGGACAAGGATCGCGAGTGTTTCGAGGTGATATATCTGGATGCGAAAAACAAGGTCATCGGCACCGAAACCCTGTTCAGGGGAACGCTGACGGCCAGTTCGGTATATCCCCGGGAAGTCGTGCGGGCCGCTTTAGACCATCGGGCCGCTGCGTTGATTTTCGCCCACAATCATCCTTCGGGCGAGCCAGACCCTTCACCCGAGGACGCGGCGCTTACCCGGCAGCTGGTTTTTGCCTGCCGAACACTGGGCATTACAGTGCATGAACATCTGATAGTCGGAAACGGCAGCTACTTCAGCTTTGCCGATCAGGGGTTCATAGCCCAAATGAATCAGGATTATGACGGTCGATCGTAGAAATGATGCGCCCCCATGTTTTGGGGAACTGGAGACGGTTTTTCCCGAAGGGGATGACGGTCTCAGGCATTCGCCGGATGAATGCCTGCGCTGCCGTGAAAAGACGGAGTGCCTGCGGGCCGCCATGCAGGGAGACCCGGGCCTGCGTGTGCGTGAGGAAAAAGTGGACCGGGCCTATGCTGCGGGCATGATGGGTTTTTTCGAACGGTGGAAGCGCAAAAAGGCGTTCGACACGCGCCGCAAGCAGAGCAAGAAACGAAGCGAAAGAAATTTTCCACTTTAGCCACCACGGAACCGGTTTGCCCGGGTTGGGAGGATCACCATGAAATCGATCAAAGACATGGATCTGTCCGGTAAAAAAGTACTGGTTAGGGTCGACTTCAATGTACCCTTGAGTCCGGAGGGCGCCATCGAGGACGATGCCAGAATTCAGGCGGCCTTACCCACCCTGCGCTTTGCCGTTGAGAAAGGCGCCAAGTTGATCGTCGCATCCCATCTGGGAAGACCCAAAGGCGCTGTGGTTCCCGCTTTCAGCTTAGCGCCGGTTGCCGTTCGCCTGGAGAAATTGCTGGAAAGAAACGTCACGCTGGCGCCCGATTGTGTCGGCCCCGAAGTGGAAACCATGGTGGAAAGAATGAGACCCGGAGAGGTCGTTCTCCTGGAGAACCTGCGTTTTCACAAAGAGGAGCAGGCCAACGAAGACGCCTTTGCCGAAGCGCTCGCCAACCTGTGCGACCTGTATGTAAACGATGCCTTCGCGGTTTCGCATCGCGCCAACGCATCGGTCGTCGGAATAACGAAATATGCACCGGCAAAGGCCGCAGGTTTCCTGCTGGAAAAGGAGCTGACCTGGTTCGAAAGGGCGATGCACGAACCCAGGCGACCGCTTGTGGCGGTGATCGGCGGGGCCAAAATATCGAGCAAATTGGCGGCGCTCGAGAATATGCTGCAGCACGTCGACAAGATCATGGTCGGCGGCGCCATGGCCAATACTTTTTTCAGGTATTTCGGCTACGATGTCGGCGCATCAACGTTCGAGGCAGACCAGGTCGAGGTCGCCGGCGACGTTTACCGCCAGTCCATCGAGAGGGGCATCAAGTTCTACACGCCCGTGGACGTCGTCATCGCCCGCCGGATGGAGGCGACGGCGGAGCACCGCGCGGTGCCGGTTCAGGAGATCGCGCCGGGATGGATGGCTTTGGACATCGGCCCCGCCACCGGACTACTGTTCGAGGAAGCTTTGGTGGATGCGGGAACCATTCTTTGGAACGGCCCCATGGGCGTTTTTGAAATGGATCCCTTCAGCCGGGGCACCTTGTCGCTGGCCCGGGCAATTGCCGCCTCGCAAGCTATGACCGTTGTCGGCGGCGGTGACACGGGCAGTGCCGTGCACATCAGCGGTAAAGCCCGGCGCATGTCCTATATCTCCACTGGAGGCGGCGCTTTTCTCGCGTTGATGGAAGGCAAGCCATTGCCGGCCGTCGCCGCTCTCGAAAAGCAGGCGCCATCCCCAGACAAGCCCTGAAGATACCCGCGCAGGAATCATGAACCTGAAACGTTTTACTGAAAGGCGTCCTCTTCTGATAACGGTGGCCGCAGCGGCGTGTCTCGTTCTCGTGCTGCTCTATTTTCGGGAAGCGCTGATGCAGGGGGGCGGGCGTGTGTGGGAACTGCTGGCCGATCGGGAAAAAACGGCCCGGTTTGTGGCAGCCTTCGGGCCGGGGGCGCCGGTTGTTTTCATGCTGCTTCAAATTCTTCAGGTTGTCTTAGCACCGGTCCCCGGGGAAGCTACCGGGTTTATCGGCGGGTATCTTTTCGGCGCCGTCGGCGGGTTCATCTATTCGAGCATTGCCCTGACCATAGGATCCTGGATCAATTATGCCATCGGTCGTTTTTTCGGCAGACGGTATATTCGCAAGTTGATTCCAAAAGAGCACCTGGCGCGTTTCGACCGTCTTGCCGGCAACAAGGGGATCATGCTGATTTTTATCCTGTTCCTGTTTCCGGGATTTCCAAAGGACTATCTCTGTTTGTTTCTGGGGCTCACCGCCATTCCCTTCAAGGTGTTCATCCTGATGGCGACCATCGGCCGGATGCCGGGCACCTTCATCCTGAGTCTTCAGGGGGCCATGCTTTTCGAAAAAAATTACCTCGTGCTGGCGGCGGCTGCCCTTGTCAGCGTGACGGCCGCCTACACGGGATATCGCTACCGCGACAGGCTGCAGCACTGGCTGGAGAAGAAAAATAAAACGGACGGTCGAGTATAGTTGACGCTTAAATGAAAAAGTGATATATATTAGGGGCTTTTAGCCAAGTTTGTTTAGACTTTTGATATTGGGTTACCTGTTTCATCGGTGTCCAAACGACCTACTCCCAGGGTGAAACCAGTGCCGGGTCCTACGGGCCCGGGTATCTACTTACCTCTGCGATTGCGTGAACCCATCAAAAAGTAGGAGAGTAAAGTGTCATTCTGGAGTGTACGCGAGGAATTGAGCCAGTCGGACCGTCTGAGACGCTCCTACTACGAACTGCTGAGAGACCAACTCGACCAGTTCATGATTCAGTGTTCGCTGGTCGATTCTTACAACAATTTCATCGCGAAAGGGGAAAATTATCCTTTTGTTGAAAAGCGGGAGCTCAAACCCCGTGCACGGATTCCAGACTTGGAGTACAAGCATCACAATACGTTTCTGGTGATTTTTATCGAGGACTTCGTTCATTCAGCCCATAAAAAGTACATCCGCTTTTTCGACGTCAACAAAACCACCAAAACGAACCTGCTGCATTCGGACGCGCTCTCTCTTTCGGAAAAATTCGATCGCAATCAGAAATACCTGGAGTCGGTTCATTTCTTTAACTTCATGAATGACCTCTTGCCTGTCGATTACGCCCTTCTGATCCAGAGGGACAAGGCCAGCAGGGCCAGAAACCGCTATTCGCTTTCCCATTTCCATGTGCGTATCGACTGGCCGATTGCGGAGGCGGCGGAAGACCTGGCGCGTGATCTGCGGTACATCTCCAAAGACCTTTACGAAAAAGGCGATAAGTGTGCCGAGGATATTCAAAAGAAATTTTTCGAGTATTACAGCGTTCCGGTGATGGTCGGTGGCAGGAGAACGGCCGCCATCGTGGCCGCACAGTACTTCAAGAGAATTCCCTGCATTACCACGGTGTATGTCGCGAGCAGTGAATCACGGGCTTTGATCAGGATTTCGGAACGGGGCGCCAGCCGCGCCATCCTCATGAAATTTTCCGATGACGAGATCAATGAGATCGCAGCCACCCGCAGAATCAAACCCCTTACCTTCAAGAAGAACTACGTTGTCGCTTATGAAGGGAAGCAGAGTATCTGCATCTTTCAGACAACCTATGCCTACACGAATCAGGCGCGACCGCCGGACGACGGCAAGCTGAGGGATGTAAACCCCGACCTTTACTGGCTCACCGTAGGGGGGCAGCACATTCTGCCCAAACCGGGGGTTTGGAAAAACCCACCCATCCCGTTGAATGTGATCTATTCGTGAATATGCAATGCCAGCCAGTTCATCAGGTCGTCGATGACGACATCCCTTTCCGCCCGGGTTTCGTTGTAGATTTCGTGATAGAGTTTTTCGTAAACATGGATCGTCTTGTCCCGAACGGCCAGGCCCTCGAAAAAAGTCGTTGACGTTTGCGCGTTCACCAGGTGATCGTCTCCAGCCACCTGCAGCAGCACCGGCACCCGGACCTCCGCGGACCGGGCGTTGGTTGCATCCATCGCTGCGAGAAACTCCGTAAACCAGCGCGCCGTTACGCGGTCGTGCACCAGTGGGTCGCTCACATAGGCTGCGACCACTTGCGGGTCGTGACTTATTTTCTCGGCATCCAGGCCGTTGGCCATGGAGAGGGCGGGCCAGATGGACGACATCACCTTTCCCATAAAGGCCTTTGCACCCGGCACCTTTACATTCATCCCCAGTCCCGGGGACGAGGCAACAACCCCGTCGATGGTATCGTAAAACCGCTGCGCATAGTTGAGGGCGATCAGGCCGCCCATGCTGTGCCCCAGCAGGAAAACCTTGCGCTTAGGGGGCAGGTCGCTGCGGACTGCTTCGATCAGTTTTTTCAAGTCGAGAACATATTGATCGAAAGCGTCGACATGCCCCCTTTTTCCCCGGCTTCTGCCGTGGCCCCTGAGATCCGGGGCCCAAACGGAAAAACCCGCAGGCACCAGCCGTTCGAAAAGATTGACATATCTGCCGGAATGCTCGCCCAGGCCATGGGCGATGATCAGACGCGCCCGTTCGGTTTGCGCCGGGAGGTGGCGGTAGAAGATGTCGATGCCCCTTTGTCCACTGAATGAACCGATGTTCTCTTTGCAATTGCTCATGGTGTCCTCTTCCTTTAAACCTCAACGTCACGGTAAAACCAGCCGTTTCAACATTAGCAGGCCGCTGCCACGATGTCAATTTTTGCGGGTGTTTCGCTGCCTGCCGTCTGCTCCACCTGCCACCATGCTCCCTGCAACCAGATCCGGGCCGCCGGCTATTAAGGTTGCATTCGGGCGGGACAGCGGCTATACGGATCATAGTACCATTCACAATACCATCTCACCCTCAACGTTGGGGGGCAACCCCAGTGCTGCAACTGCGGGGTCGGCTATCAGGCATCGAAGAACATGAAAGGAGCGCATCGTGGCTGAAATCATTCTCTCCATAGACCAGGGCACCACGGGAACGACCGTCGTTCTTATGGACCGGGAGCTCAATGTCCGGGCACAGGGATACCGTGAATTCAGACAGATATATCCGCAGCCGGGTTGGGTCGAACACAATCCAGACGATATTTGGGAATCCGTTCTCGGGGCCATACGGGCGGCATTTTCAAACGGAACGGTTTCACCGGACGACATCGGGGCGATAGGTATCACCAACCAGCGTGAAACCAACCTGTTCTGGGATGCCGCCAGCGGCAGGGGCTGCCACAATGCCATTGTCTGGCAGTGTCGGCGCACCAGCGATATCTGTGACGAGCTGCGGCGCAAAGGACACGAAACGCTTTTTCAGCAACGCACCGGACTGCTGCTGGACCCCTACTTCAGCGGGACCAAATTGAAGTGGCAGCTGGATCACGTACCGGGGTTGCGGGAGCAGGCGGAAGCCGGGAAGGTCAGAGCCGGGACCATCGACACCTATCTGGTTTGGAAATTAACCGGCGGCCGGGCCCATGTCACCGATGCCACCAACGCCTCCCGGACCCTGTTGATGGATCTTAAAGCCGTTACGTGGGACGATGAACTCTGCGCCCTTCTGGATATTCCCCAAAAGGTGCTTCCGGAAATCAGGGGGAACGCCGAGGTCTACGGCCGTACGAAGGGCGTACCCGGTCTGCCCGACGGGATTCCCATCTGCGGCATGGCCGGCGACCAGCACGCGGCGCTTTTTGGTCAGACCTGTTTTCAGACGGGCGAAGCCAAATGCACTTTCGGGACCGGGGCTTTTCTTCTCATGAATACGGGAGGCACACCGATTGCGAGCGAGAATCGACTACTGACAACCGTTGCCTGGCGCATTGGGGGCAAAACCACTTACGCCCTCGAGGGGTCGGCTTTCATAGCCGGGGCCGCCGTCCAGTGGGTGCGGGACGGCTTAAAGCTTGTCGAGAGCGCTTCACGGATAGAAGCGTTGGCGGAGCAGGTGCCGGACACGGGCGGCGTCACCGTCGTGCCCGCCTTTGTAGGCCTCGGCGCGCCGCATTGGCGCAGCGATGCACGCGGCGTGATAACGGGCCTGACCCTGGGAACGCGCGGGGCACATCTCGCCAGGGCCACGCTGGAAGGCATCGCCCTGCAGAATGTCGACATCCTGAAGGCCATGACAGCCGACAGCGGCAGGCAACTGTTGCGGCTGAAGGTTGACGGCGGCGCGAGCGCCAACAACCTGCTCATGCAGATGCAGGCGGATTTTCTGGGATGCAGCATCGTGCGGCCGCAAATTGTGGAAACCACGGCGCTGGGGGCGGCCCTCCTGGCAGGGTTGGGGGCAGGGATGTGGCCCGGTCTGGAGGATATCGCCGGTGTGTGGAAAGAGGACCGGACCTTTACCCCCGCAATGTCCGCAGAGGAACGTGCGTCCGTGCTGGAGAGGTGGCGGCGGGCGGTGGAAAAGGCTTAGCTTCAGAACACCTCCTTCCAGGGTGAAACCGGTGCCGGTCCCTACGGACCCGGGTATCTACGCTGATTCGCGAAAAAACTGTTGCAAAAAATTTGCGACTGTGTTAACTAAATTGAACATCGCGTGCCGGAAACATCAGCGGACGTTAACACTTGCCTGAAGGGAAGGTTCATGAGCGCAAATGAATTCGACGGTATTATAAAACGGATCTTCGAAGCCGCCGGGATCGAATCCCAGACCGACCTCGCCAGAATTTTGAAGGTCAATCGGTCCGCCGTTACCCAGGCACGGAAAAAAGGCGCCGTTCCCGAACGCTGGCTGCTGCGGTTGTACCGCGCCTACGGCATCAATCCGGAGTGGCTTGAAACCGGCCGGGGGCACACGTTTGTCGGTCGGCAAACGGAAGAGGCGTCGGCCTTTAAAAAAATTCCCAAAGTGTCGGCGCGTCTGTGCGCAGGCAACGGGTCTTTCGAGGTGGGAGGGGACGTTCAAAACTACTACGCGTTCCGCAGGGCATGGCTGAACAAAAGGGGGGCATCCGACGAGATGGTGCTTTTAGATATTTTCGGCAACTCCATGGAACCTGAGATGCACGACGGAGACACGGTCCTGATCGACCAAAGCCAGAAAAATATTCTGGCCGGCGCCGTTTTTGCGCTCGGCATCGAGGATACGATCATGGTCAAAAGGGTGGAGAAACACCCCAACAAACTTGTGCTGCGCAGCGACAACAAGGACTATGCCCCGATCTATCTCGAGGGAGACGAGGCGGACCAGGTCAGGATTCTGGGCAAGGTGATCTGGGTCTGCCGCGAAATTCGCTAAAAAATTTATCGTGGTTGTATATAAAACTAAACATGAAGCGCAATAAAATTAACACGAACGTAGGTGAAGTGAACACCGAAAGGAGAGACCGTATGCAAGCCATGTTGATCAAAGTGATGTGTGACTGCGTGTTCATGTCCGCGCTGGTCGTTATTGCCGGGCTGGCCACATTGGCGGTGGGGATGTAATTTTTTAATCAACAAATGAAAGGAGAACAAATGGCCGGGAAAATGATTGAATGCCCAAGGGATACCCAAACGAAGTACAACCGTGACGTGTGTGAAAACGTGTTTCGCAAGGGCGACATTCGTGTGTGGTGCAAGACCTGTGAAGCGTTCGGCGGAAAAGGGGAAAATACCGCGCAGGGGGATACGGCCGCCTAGTGCCGTCTTCAAGGTTGCAACGCAACATAGTTCATTGGGTTAGCGGGTTTGTTGGGTTATTGAGTTAGCAGGTGTAGCTCAACGAACCCGACGAACGCAATAACTCGGCACCCCTATCCGCTTTAAACGCCGTTGATTTCCATGGCGATGTTGCAGTAGGTTTCCACGCCGGTCAGGAGGATCTCTTCGTTGAACCGGAATTCCGGATTGTGAACCCCCGCACATCCCTCGTATCCGGCACCGAGGGCAAAGTAGCAGCCCGGGGCCTTTTGGAGAAAGAAAGCGAAATCCTCCCCTCCCGTCGTTTTCAGAGGCGTTACGATATGTTCCGCTCCCACGACGCGTTCCGCGCATTTTTTTACCAGAGCGGCGGCGGCGGCATCGTTGACGGTCACCGGATAACCGGGGGAGTAGGTCAGTTCGAAGTCGGCCCCCATGGAAGCACACACACCGCCGACGATTCTTCTCATGGTGGCTTCCCATGCATTCCACACGTCGGTGTCGAAGGTGCGGGTGGTGCCGCTCAGGGACGCCTCTCCGGGTATGATGTTGAATGCCGTTCCGGCGTTGAAGGTGCCGACCGTCACCACGGTGGGCTTCAGGGGGTCGGACTGGCGGCTGACGATACGCTGCAGGGCATTGACCACCTGCGTCCCCACCTCTAGCGCATCCACACAGTGGTGCGGCTGGGCGCCGTGCCCCCCTCTGCCCAGGATTTTGATGTCGAAACGGTCCATGGCGGCCATGAAAGGCCCGGGCAGAATCCCCACCGTTCCCTCCGGGATGTCGGGCCAGACGTGACAGCCAAAAACATAGTCGACCGACGGGTTGTTCATGACCCCGGCCTCGATCATGGGTTTGGCCCCTCCCGGCCCTTCTTCGGCGGGCTGGAACAGAAACTTGATACAGCCGCACAACTGTGGGCGCAGGCCGTCCAATACCGCCGCCGCTCCCAGCACCATCGCCATGTGGGCGTCGTGTCCGCAAGCGTGCATGACCCCCGCATGCGTCGACGCATAGGGAAGTCCGGTTGCCTCTGAGATAGGGAGCGCATCCATGTCCGCTCTGAAGAGCGTCGTCGGCCCGGGCTTTCCCGTGTCCATCAGGGCAACGATCCCGAAAGAGGCGATGCCTGACGCCGTCACGACGTCAATGGCGTCCAAGCGCTTCAACAGGTACTGTGCCGTCTTTTCTTCCGCGAAGGCCGTTTCCGGAATACGGTGCAGGTCACGCCTCGCTTCTACAATAAACGTTTTTTTCGCCTCGACACTTGCATGAATATCGATCATCGTCTTTTCCTTATTCAAATGTTCACGTATTCAAAACGTGAAAGCGGCGTAATTGGCATCTGGTTTTTCGTCTTTTGGCTGTTTACGCATTTGGTACTGGGTCATTTGAAATTGCTTCGCGTTTTGATATCAGATATGCCTGAATCATACGCATGGTAATATTATTTCCGGTTTATCCGCGTCGGATTGTACTACAACCATGTTTCGCACGCAAGGGGGAGGGCGCTTGTCTTTATCCGTAAAAGAAAAAGCCGCCGGGAAACGCGTCATAGTCGACGGCATCCTTGTCGATGTGACGGCGTTGAAATCGATCCGTCACCGCTGTCTGCCCGAAGGCTGCAGGGAGACGGTAAACTGCTGCTCGTGTTTTAGGATACACATCGGCGAAGAAGAACTGAAAACGATTGTCGGTTTTCTTCCCCTGGTTAAAGCGTACAAGCCCTCCATCGGCAGGGAAGAAGACGATGACAACGTTTTCGAAGAGGATGGCGACGGCGGCTACATCGTCGATGCCGACGAGGACGAACGCTGCGTGTTTGCCTACAGCGGCCGCAAGGGGGAAACGCTGTGCTCCCTTCATTCCGCGGCCGTCGATATGGATATGCCCCCCGTGAACGTCAAGCCGAAGTGCTGTTCCCTCTGGCCGCTTGCGTTGTCCTGCGGGCCCGTGCCCGAACTTTCCGTCAACCTCCTGGCAACGTCCTTTCCATGCAACCGGAAACATGCCGGGGAGGACATCGACGAGGGGATCAAGGAAACGATTCGCATCTATTTCGGCACCTCCTTCCTGGAACGACTCCTGGCCCTGATCTGATCGATTGTCAAGGTATGCCCCGCCTGTCGAAAATTTGAAACGATCGACTTAGGTTTATTTTTTGCAGTACGTGTGCTAAAAGGCTTTGCGCGAATGTGAAAGGATAAATGCATATGAATGCGGAAATTCTGGCAACCGGTGATGAAATTCGCGCCGGAGCCCTGGTGGACACCAATTCGGCCTACATAGCGGATAAACTGGAAACGGCGGGCATCGTCGTCCGGCGTCACGGCTGTGTGGGCGACGATTTGAACACACTGGCCGCTGTTTTAAGGGAAATTGCCGCCAGGGCGGACATCGGCGTCGTGACCGGCGGACTGGGCCCCACCACCGACGACGTCACCGCCGAGGCGGCGGCATCGGCGGCCGGTATGGATCTTGTCGAAGACGAAAAAGCCCTGGCCATGATAGAAGCCTTTTTCAAAACGCGGAACCGGGTGATGACACCGTCGAACCGGAAGCAGGCCCGGATACCCAGGGGCGCGAAGACGCTTTACAACCCCGTGGGGACCGCACCGGGTTTCAGACTCAGGATTGAAGACTGCACGTTTTATTTCCTGCCCGGTGTTCCGCCGGAAATGCGCCGCATGCTGGCAGCGGAAGTCCTCCCGGACATCGAAAAGACGGTGGGGGACGGGCGGACCAACTGCCTGGTACGGAACATATCGACCTTCGGGCTGACCGAATCCGTCACGGGTGAAAAGGTGGCCGGTGTCGTGCGGCAGTTTCCCGAAATCAAGCTGGGGCTGCGTGCCAAATTTCCCGAAATTCACGTCAAACTCTACCTGCAGGGAGACGATCGCGATCACGTGGAAAAGACTCTGGATGCGGCCGCGGCATGGGTGAACGCGCGTATCGGCAAATATGTGCTCTCTACCGAAGGGAAAGGGATGCCGCATGTGGTGGGAAACCTGCTGAGGGAAAAGAGGGCCACCCTGGCCGTGGCTGAAAGCTGCACCGGCGGGCGGATCGCCAACTGGATCACCGACGTGGCCGGCAGCTCCGACTATTTCCTGTTTTCCGGGGTCAGCTACGCCAATGCCGCCAAGGTCGACATACTGGGAGTTTCCCCGCAGACGCTGGACGCCTGCGGCGCCGTTTCCGAAAAGACGGCACGGGAGATGGCCGTGGGGGTGCGCAGGATAGCCGGAGCGACCTACGGCATCTCCACGACCGGTGTGGCCGGCCCCGGCGGCGGCACGGAAGAAAAGCCCGTGGGCACCGTATGCGTCGGACTGGCCATGCCCGAAAAAGCCGTCGGGAAACGCTTTTTTTTCCCTTTTGGCAAGCGCTCCATGAACAAGAGCATGTTTGCCATGGCGGCACTGGAAATGCTGCGGCGGGAGCTGCTTTCATTGTAGCGCTATTTCCAGGTTACCCAGGCTGGGATTAACCGGTTTAGGCGGTATCCAACCACCCACCGTCCAGAGTAAGACCAGTGCCGGAACCTATGGGCCCGGATACCTGCAATTCATTGGCATCGGAAGGGAAACATGCAAGGGGGATGTCGGTATTGACGGTAGTATTCATTCTGATTGGCTTGGCGCTGTTCTATCTGCTTTTCACGCTCTTTCTGACCTATCTGGTGCAGCAACTTCCGCGGCATCCGGTCGAAGAGGCCCCTGACTGGGGGTCGTGTCTGGACACCAGAATCCCGACGCCGGAAGGCGGATTCCTGGAGGTCTGGCGCGTCGAACCGGAGGTACGGTCGTCGAAGGGCATTGTTCTTTTTGCCCACGGCTGGGGACGCAACCGCGACAGAATGGTGCCCAGGGCCAGGATTTTTGCCGAATGGGGATTCACCTGCGTGATTCACAGCGCCCGGGACCACGGCAAATCCAGTAAAAAGAGATTCATGAACGCTGCCAGATTCGCGGAGGACATCGCGACGGTGATGCGGTGGCTGAAAGAGCCGGTCATCCTGTATGGGCATTCGGCGGGGTCGGCGGGTGCCATCATCGCCGCGGCCGGGAACAAGGAGATGGTTCGGCTTCTAATCCTGGAGGCGTCCTATGCCCGCACAAAGGAGGCGCTTTACAGCCTTTACTGCTGGGTAAACCCGCTGTTCGGGCTTCTGTTTGCACGCATGATTCTTTTCTGGATGGATCTTTTCTATGGCGGCATGCTGAACGACTGCAGCCCTGTACGCCTGGCAAAGGAGATCGACATGCCGGTGATGATCGTTCACGGTGAACAGGACCGCCGATTTCCGGTCGCATTTGCCCATGAACTCAAAGCCGGCTTTGTCCATGAAAAAGTGGAAATGTACATTGGTCCGGGAGCGGGACACAGCGACTCGAGCCTGACGCCGGGATATCGGGACGCGGTAAAAGCGTTTATCGACAGGTACCTGAAGTAAGCCCAATGAGACGTATTGATCCACATGCTTGGTAAGGATATTATACGGTTGCATGCCGGCTGGTTGATCGACGGCAGCGGCCGCCCCCCGGAAAATGACGTCCTGATCACCATTGCCGACGGCCGCATACAACGCCTGGCCGGGGTGGACACACCGGGATCGGGCGGCATCGCACCTGTCGAAGATCTTTCCCGCTGTACGGTCATGCCCGGGCTGATCGACAGTCACGTCCACCTGTTCATGTCCGGTACGCACGACCTCGTTGTCAGGGAAAGACAACTGGAAGCGGATTTCGATACCGTCCGCGAGGCCATCACCCGGCGTTTGGGCAAATGCCTGGAAAACGGCATCATCGCCGTGAGGGACGGTGGGGACCGGCACGGGCACGCCCTGGCCTACAAACAGGAGGTCCTGGATCCGAGGGCCCTACCCGTGGCGGTGTCTGCGGCCGGCAGGGCCTGGCGCAGGGGAAAGCGGTACGGCAGGCTGATCGGCAGACCGCCGGATCCGGGCCGGGGTCTCTCCGGCTCCATAAGGAACAGCCGTGAAAGCGTCGACCATGTCAAAATCGTCAATTCGGGATTGAACAGCCTGGTGCGTTTCGGCAGGGAAACGCCGCCTCAATTCAGTCTGGAAGAGATGACCGCAGCCGTTGCCGCGGCCAAAGAGATGGGACTTAAAACCATGGTGCACGCCAATGGAAGGGTTCCCGTCGATATTGCCGTCAGGGCGGGCTGTGATTCCATCGAGCACGGATTCTTCATGGGGAGAGACAACCTGGAGCGGATGGCGGAAAGGCAGGTCGTATGGGTGCCGACGGCCGGTACCATGCGCGCTTACATCGATTTCATGCAAAAAAGGGTTGACGGCAGTCGGGGCGGAGAACAACCGGCGGCCGGGGACGACATCCTGCCGGCCGCGGTGGAGGGTGCCCGCAGAAACCTGGAACACCAGCTGGAGCAGATATCCGCAGCCGCAGGGCTGGGGGTTCCGATTGCCGCGGGAACCGATGCGGGCAGTCCCGGCGTCAACCACGGGACATTCCTGCACGAGGAGATCGGCATTCTGATGGAGGCCGGACTCAGCGTACAGGCGGCTGTGAAAAGTGCCACCAGCATCGGCGCCCGGCTGCTAGACATGGCGCAGGGCGGTTCCATCGAAAAGGGGGCGCCGGCGACGTTTATCGCCGTCAGGGGAACGCCGGAAGCGATGCCGCAGAGCCTGGGCGCCATCGATGCGCTGTTCATCGAAGGCCGGCGGTGGTCCGGGGAAAGCCGCTGTCGGATAACCAATGACCGCGGTGTGCATGCATAAATTCGGTATGGCGGAAACCGCCTGCACCGTGAACGGGGGGGACCTTGCATAAAAACACGCCGCCACTGTTTTTGGCCGGATCGATGTGGGGTCTGGGAGCACTGTTGTATTTGATGGCCTTTTTCCACCGCGTGGCGCCCGCGGTCATCACGACGGAACTCATGCAGGCTTTCGACATCAATGCGGCCGTTCTCGGCAACCTGTCCGCCTTTTATTTCTACAGCTACGTGGCCATGCAGATCCCTACGGGCATCCTCGCCGACACATGGGGGCCCCGGCGCTTGCTGGCCGGCGGTGCGTTTGTCGCCGGCGTCGGGGCCGCCATATTCGGGCTGGCGCCCAGCTTGATGTGGGCCGGCGTCGGCAGACTGCTTATCGGCGGCTCCGTGGCCGTCGCCTGGGTCGCAATTTTGAAGCTTACCAGCAGCTGGTTCCCGGCGCGTCATTATGCCACGCTGTCGGGCGTCGCACTGATGGTGGGGATCGTCGGCGCGGTATCGGCCGGGACGCCGCTGCGCTGGCTCGTGAACCTTTTGGGATGGCGCAGCGGCATCATCCTTTCGTCGGTGATTTTGTTTGCCGTGGCCGCTCTGATATGGATATTTGTCAGGGATTATCCGCACGAAAAAGGTTTCGACGATTACCTGGAAGCCGACAGCGGCCGGCAAAGGCCGACCTTCCGGGAAATCCTGCAAGGCATTCCGGAAGTCTTGCGCTACCGCAATGTGCTGCTTCTTTTCATTATCCCCGCCGGTATCCTGGGAAGCGTGCTTACCTTTTCCGGCTTGTGGGGGGTCCCCTTCCTGACAGCCCGCTACGGTCTGTCGAAGCCTCACGCCGCCGCCCTGACTTCCACCCTAATGGTGGCCATGGCAATCGGGGGGCCGGTGTCGGGGTGGCTCTCCGACCGCATCGGCAGGCGAAAGCCGCTCTATCTGGCGATGACGGCCACGGCCTTCGTCGGTTGGATGTTGATCACCTATGCCCGCGGCACCTCCGTATTCAGCCTCCTGGTGCTGCTGATTGTTACCGGATTCAGCTCCGGTGTGGCGGTGCTCAGTTTCGTTTTTGCCAAGGAGACGGTACCGCCTGCCCTGGCGGGAACGGTTTCCGGCGTTGTCAATACCGGCCTCATGACCGGACCGATGGTGCTGCAGCCTGCGGTCGGCTGGGTTCTCGACACCCGTTGGGAAGGGGCGCTGCAGCAGGGGGTGAGGGTGTACGGGTTGCGGTCGTTTCAAGCCGGTTTCACCCTCATGCTTTGCTGGATCGCCCTGTCACTGCTGCTACTGTTGTTTACACGGGAAACGTATTGCCGGCAGAATGCGAGTTGACGGGAGAAGATACGATGAAACCAAGACAAAACGCCAACGATACCGAACCCGGGGCCGCCGGGGCTCTCGGACGCGCTTTGCACCCACGGGCGGTCGCCGTCGTCGGTGCCTCCTCCCGGGAAAACAACCTGGGCCACTGGATCCTGCAGTCCTTGATCAGCGGCGGATTTCCCGGTGCGATTTACCCGGTGAACCCCAAAGGCGGGAATTTGCTCGGACTGGATGTGATCACCGATGTCGAACGCCTGCCGGAACCGGTGGATCTCGGCATTGTGGCCGTCCCCGGGAACAGGGTGCCGGAGACGCTGGAAACCCTGGGCAGAAAAGGTGTGGCCTGCGCGGCCGTCATCGCCGGAGGGTTTGCCGAAACAGGCCCGGAGGGAAGGGCTCTCCAGGGGGAACTCCTGCGGGTCGCCCGACAGGCCGGGGTCCGGCTCATCGGGCCCAATACCATCGGAATCATCGATGTCCGGTCCAGACTGAACGCTTCTTTTTCCTCGGATATGGGCGGATCCGAACCGGGCGGTATCGGTGTCGTGTCCCAGAGCGGGTCTGTTTGCGAGACCTTGTATTTCAGGTGCCTGGAGAGGGGGGGTGGATTTTCCACGCTGATTGCCGCGGGGAACGAGGCGGACCTGGATCTGTGCGACTATCTGGAATATTTACTGCGCGACCCGGACACCGCGGTCGTGGCCATGTATGTGGAGCAGATTCGCCGGCCACGGCGTTTTTTTCAGCTGCTCAAGGATCGTGAGGGGAAAAAACCGGTGGTGATGTTCCGCACCGGAAGGACGCCCCGGGGCAGGGAGGCGGCCTTTTCCCACACCGGTGCCATGGCCGGCAGCGATGCCGTCCTGAGCGGGCTTTGCCGGCAGGTGGGCGTCGTGGAGGCGCGTTCCTACGGAGATCTCATCGACGGTACCATGGCCTTTACCTGCGGCCGGCGCCCCCGGGGCGGGCGTTTGGCCGTGGTCACCGGCCCGGGCGCACCGGGCGTGGCCGCCTGTGACGCCGCATTGGAAGCCGGTTTGGAGATGGCGACTTTGGGCAATGGCACTGCCGAGAAGTTGTCGCGCATTCTGCCGCCCATTGCCTCGTGGCGCAATCCCGTCGATATGACCGGCAGCGCCGCCACCAATCCGGAGCTTGTCTGGCGGACCATCGAAACCGTCCTGGCGGACGACTCGGTGGACGGCCTGATTGTGATCGTCGGGGCGCTCCAGACGACGCAGGGACTGGACGACATCATCCGGGTGGTGGTGTCGCAACCCAAGCCGGTCTTTGCGGTTACGGTCGGGTCCCTGTCAAAAAATGCCGAAAACCGCGCCATTGTTGAACGGTTGGGGCAACACAGGGTGCCGTGTTTTCTCACCCCCGAGAGGGCCGTGAGGGCCTTTCAATTGCTGGCCGTGCGCTGTTGACAAGGATCGTTTCCGACATATAGTCTAATTAGGAAATAATTCTTGATGAGGAATATAGTATGAAAATTCCCGGGCAGGAAGTCGAAAAAACGGTTGGCGCGCTTCAATGAGGCATGCATGCGGTCGGGCGCCAAACGAACCCCTCAGCGCCTGGAAATTTTTCGTGAAGTGGCGCGGCGTGCGGACCATCCCGACGCAGAGACGGTGTTCCGGGGTGTACGCCAACGGATGCCCACCCTATCCCTGGATACGGTTTACCGGACGCTCTGGTGGCTGAAAGGCCTCGGGTTGATCAAAATGCTGGGGCCCCAGCAGGAGAGAGCCCGTTTCGAGGCCAATCTCCGTCGTCATCATCATTTCATCTGTACCCGGTGCGGATTGACACGCGATTTTCACAGCGAAGATCTGAACAGAGTGAAGCCGCCGCGAGCGGCTCGAGGAATCGGTCGTGCGGAAGTGACCCAGGTAGAAGTGAAGGGAATATGCCACCAATGCGCCGCGACATAAGTGCACGGTGAACCTGAAGATCCCGGAGGGTTTCAAATGTCGAGAATGCAATTTGAGACGTTCCATGCAGGCAAAAGAAAGGAGGAGCATTATGAGTGACGACAGCAAATGCCCGGTAACGGGCCGGTCAAGCAGACAGGTGGCCGGTGGCGGCACATCGAATCGCGACTGGTGGCCGAACCAGTTGAATCTCAGGATTCTTCATCAGCACTCTTATCTGGGCAATCCCATGGGCCAAGGGTTCAACTACGCCGAGGAATTTAAAAAACTCGACTTTGAGGCCGTCAAGCAGGACCTTTATGCGCTGATGACGGACTCCCAGGAATGGTGGCCGGCCGATTACGGTCACTACGGGGGACTCTTTATCCGGATGGCGTGGCACAGTGCAGGCACCTACCGCATGGGGGACGGCCGTGGGGGCGCGGGGTCGGGGAACCAGCGCTTTGCGCCCCTCAACAGCTGGCCGGACAATGTGAACCTTGACAAGGCGCGGCGCCTGCTGTGGCCGATCAAACAGAAATACGGCAAGAAGATCTCGTGGGCCGATCTCATGATCCTGGCCGGCAACTGCGCCCTGGAATCGATGGGGTTCAAGACCTTCGGCTTCGGCGGCGGGCGTGTGGACATCTGGGAGCCGGAAGAGGACGTTTACTGGGGAGCCGAAGAAGAATGGCTGGCCACGAGCGACAAGCCCAAGAGCCGCTACAGCGGCGACCGGGATTTGGAAAACCCCCTGGCCGCCGTGCAGATGGGCCTGATCTACGTGAATCCGGAAGGCCCGGACGGCAACCCGGATCCGGTCGCCTCCGGCCGTGACGTTCGCGAGACCTTTGCCCGCATGGCCATGAACGACGAAGAGACTGTCGCGCTGGTCGCCGGCGGGCACACCTTCGGCAAGTGTCATGGCGCGGGCGATGCCGCGCAGGTCGGCCCGGAACCCGAAGCGGCGGGTATCGAAGAGCAGGGCCTCGGCTGGAAGAGCAGCTTCGGCAGCGGGAAGGGCGGCGACACCATCGGCAGCGGCATCGAGGGCGCCTGGAAGCCCAACCCGACCCAATGGGACATGGGCTACCTGAAAGTGCTGTTCAAATACGAATGGGAACTGGTCAAGAGCCCGGCCGGCGCGAATCAGTGGCTGGCCAAGGACGTGGACGAGGAGGACATGGTGGTTGACGCGCACGATTCGTCGAAGAAGCATCGGCCGATGATGACCACGGCGGACCTTTCCCTGCGCTTCGACCCGATCTACGAACCGATCGCGCGACGCTACCTGGACAACCCCGGCGAGTTCGCGGATGCTTTTGCCCGGGCCTGGTTCAAGCTGACCCACCGTGACATGGGCCCCCGTTCACGCTATCTCGGCCCGGAGGTCCCGGCGGAGGAACTGATCTGGCAAGACCCGGTGCCCGCGGTCGATCATGAGCTGATCGACGCCCAGGACATCGCCGACCTCAAAGGCAAGCTCCTCGAGTCGGGCCTGTCGATTCCGGAACTGGTCTCGACCGCCTGGGCGTCGGCGTCCACGTTCCGCGGCTCCGATATGCGCGGCGGTGCCAACGGGGCGCGCATCCGTCTCGCACCGCAAAAGGATTGGGCCGTCAACCAGCCTGAGCAACTCGCCTCAGTGCTGGAGACCCTCGAAGGAATCCAGGAGGCGTTTAACGGCGCACAGTCCGGCGGGAAAAAGGTGTCGCTCGCCGACGTGATCGTCCTGGGGGGATGCGCCGGTGTCGAGCAGGCTGCGAAGAACGCCGGCACCGATGTGACCGTTCCCTTCACACCGGGACGCACGGATGCGTCGCAGGAACAAACCGACGCGGAGTCGTTCGCCGTGCTCGAACCGGTTGCCGACGGTTTCCGGAACTACCTCAAAGGCAAATACAGCGTGTCGGCGGAGGAACTGCTGGTCGACCGGGCGCAGCTTTTGACGCTGACCGCTCCCGAGATGACGGTTCTCGTTGGCGGCATGCGCGCCTTGAACGCCAATTTCGGACAGAGCCGGCACGGCGTCTTCACCGAGCGGCCGGAGACGCTCACCAATGACTTCTTCGTGAATCTGCTCGACATGAACACGGCGTGGCAGGCAACCCCGGACGACGAAGACGTGTTCGAGGGCCGTGACCGGACAACGGGCGAACGCAAGTGGACCGGTACCCGCGTCGACCTGATCTTCGGTTCGAACTCCCAGCTTCGTGCCCTGGCGGAGGTCTACGGGAGCGGGGACTCCCAGGAAAAATTCGTGCACGACTTTGTGGCGGCGTGGAACAAGGTGATGAACCTAGACCGCTTTGACCTTGCCTGAGCAACTTGGCGTCAGAAGCGGGATGGAGATCCACGAGCCAACGCCATACCCCCCAAACAAGGCCCGCCGATCGCCTCGCGATTGGCGGGCCTTGTCAAACCCCGTGTCAAGTCGTGAATGGTGAGACATGAGTTGTGAAACATGAGGCGTTAGACGTCTGACCCCTGACTTCTGTATTCTGACGTCTGACTTCTACCTGTTTTTCTGAACCATATCCCTGACGGTGCCGAAAAAACTCCGCGCACGCCTTTCCTCCTGCGTTGACTCCATGGAGCGCAGCCTGAGAATGACCTCGTGCTCGTGGAAATGTCATGAACGTCTTCGTTTTCACTCAACCAGGTTCTGGCAAGAAAGGTTTTGCCGCCGCCCGGCGGGCCGTTCAACACCACTCCCTTTTCCTGGCTCACCCCGTAGTAAAGACAGTTGTTGGCCATTTCCGAATAGACGTTCTTGACCTCGGCGACATATTCTTCCCATTTGACCTGACGGTTCATTTTGTCGACCACTTTTCCGAACAGGTCGCCGTAAGAATTCTTCGCCACCAGTTCAAAGGCGTTGCGGACCAGCAGGGCGTCATCCAGGTAGCTCAGGGAAAAACCCGTTGGGATTGCCGATCGAACCTAAATCTACCGCGTCAGATGCTATCCCGCATAGACCACTATAGTGAAACAGCATCTTCCTTGCATATGCGGCAAGCTCGACAATCGCTCAACTTAGATTGTTATAATAGGGGGATTATTTTAAAAATTACAATACCGGACGGCCTTCCCGCAGGCGTCTGCTTATGCTGCCGTTTTCTGTCGAGAAAGGCGGCCGTTCGGTGCCCGGGGCCGAAACGGAATGCGTTCGACGCCAACGGGAAGAGGGTTATCCCCGGCGTTGCATCTGCTGGGCTATATGTGCCTCGCATGCGCCAGCATGTTTTTGTTGATAGACATGTTGAATGTCGGTTGCACCAGGTCGTGATGGTTTTCATGAAAAGGAATGTAGATCAGGAGGAAGCTTTTGGGAACGATTTTAATCCCGGGAATCAGTTCCACCATTCTGGATTTGGGCCTGATAAGGTCGCTGACGGTCAGCTTCAGGCTCTCCACCCCCTCTTTGAGGGGCAGGGTAACCGGGTGGAGCGGAGCAGAGGGTAGGCCGGCGGCAAGCCCCTCATTCGGCTGGGCGAGGGTTACCGCGCGTGACAGGTTCAGCAGAAGCTGCGGTCTCACCTTGAAGGCCATGGCCCAGAAATAAAAGCGGGTTTTTTCCATAGCGGGCCGGACGATTTTAGGCAGATTGGCAAGCCGCACGAGGTCCGCATGGGAATTGAGATCGACGCCGGCTATCTCCCCTTTGATGCGCCAGAAGGGAAGGTAGATCACATCGTCGCCCCTGTCCGGAATATGCGCCGTGTTCAGCTTGGAAAACCCATCCTTTCGGGGTCGCCAGACCGACGCGCAATTGTCGCAGTGAAGCACCAGCGAGTCCCGCTGGCCTTCGAGATCCCACCCGCAGTGCGGGCACAGGGTCGGCAGGAACGTGATGCCCTTTTTACGGCGCCATTCAGGAGATTTTGACAAGTCGAAGTTATCCGGCATTGCGGATGCTATCGGCCTGTTGAGGACACCGTCGTAAAGCTTCCGGTCAATGTGAAACGGGGCGTAGATGACGCTCAGGCTTTCGCCGATGTGGGCCTTGTGAACGACCGGTTCGGGCTGCTGGCTGGCGAAACGCCTCTCGATGCGTTTCAGCACGTTCGCAAAGGGAACGGTGGGCTTCAGGAACAGCCCCCGGCTTTCCGGAGTGACGAATTTAAGCTTGAGGGCCTGGCTGCGCAGTCCGACGGATGGCGGGAAGGGGTCGAGATCCACAGCCCGCAGGCTGACATCGACGAAGCGGTGGCGTACCTCCTTTTCCGTACAGGAAAAATGCATGCCCTTGAAACGCCAGTAGGGTACCCATACCAGTGATTTCCCCTGCGGGGCTCTGGAGGGCAGGAGGTAACGGAAATATCCCTGCTCCTGGAGGAAGGATTTGACCCGGCAGAACTCGCAGGTGAACAAACGGTCCGTTTCTTCCAGGATTGCCGGTGCGCCGCACTGGGGGCACTGATGGTCGATGCGTAGTTGGATAACGACATCCTTTAGTTGGCCGTCGGATTGCCGGTGACGGCGCTGATAGCTCATAGCCGACAGCTGATGGTATGCTATGAGCTGTCAGCAACTAGCTGTCAGCTATAACTTACAATTTCTCCCCGCAGCTGCCGCAAAATTTGGAATCCGCCATGTTCTCACCGCCGCACCGGGAACAGAATTTGGGCTCGGGTTTCTCCTCTGCGGGCTTCCCGCAGCGTGAGCAGAACTTGGCATTGGCCGTCAGGTTTTTCCCGCAGTGGCTGCACTGCTTGATGACCAGTTGCTGATGGCCGCAGTATGGACAGAATTTGGCGTTGATCGGGATGTCGCTGCGACACTCCTGGCAGGACGTGGTTGCACCCGGGTCCGGCGCCTTGCCTTTTTCTCCGGTAAAGTATTGGGCAAACATGGCGGGCATCATCAGCCCCATGCCCATGCCCATGGTGCCGCCGGTGTCGCCACCCTCCGCTTCGGAGGCTTTTTCCATGGCCATGGCGGCCTTCATCTGCATGAGTTTGTTCATGTCGTCGAAAACACCCATGCGGCTGCGGTCGTCGATGGCCTTCTGCACCTCGGGCGGCGGTGTGATGGCATTCATGTACAGGTGGGTGAGGCCCAGGCCGAAGTGGCTGAAATCCTTCCCAAGACGCTGGGCCAGCCCTTCGGACAGTTCATCATATCGGGCCGGCAGGTTCAGGATGGAGTCGATGGTTTCTCCCATATAGTCGTTAAAGCGCGCGACGATCACCCGGTTTAGGTACGTTTCGATCGCTTCGGTGGTGAAAATGCCCTGGGTTCCCACCATGCTGTTGATGAATAGGACCGGCTGCACCACTTGCAGGTTGAAAACGCCAAAGGCCCGCAGGCGTATCAACCCCAGTTCCGAGTCCTTGAAGGCAACGGGGTCCCTGGTCCCCCATTTCAGGTCCGTAAAGACCTTCAGGTTTACGAAGTACATTTCCGCTCGCAAGGGGCTTTGCAGGGCCCAGGGAAGGCTGACGATCTTTGTCAGCAGGGGGATATTACCGGTTTTCAAGGTGTGCCGCCCCGGGCCGAAGGCCTCGACAGCTTTACCTTTGTAAAAGAACACCCCGGCCTGGCTTTCCCTCACCGTCAGCTGGGCGCCCCATTTGATTTCACCGGATCCCTTTTCCGGCAGCCGGTGAACAAGCTGCCGGCCTGTTTCGTCGAACCATTCCAGGTTTTCCAAAAAGACCACGTTGTCGGTTCCCATTATATCTCCTCCAACAGTTGTGACGATTGGTGAAACAAATCAGCGGCAACGGCAATCCAGGCCCTTTCGAGGGGGTCCTCCTCATACCTCGAGGCTCTGCCGGAGGTCGCTGATTTGATGATAACGTTCCAGCATCCGGTTTGTGCTTCGGCATTGGCGGCACTTGAACGGTATCAATCGGTTGCGCCCGGTTCGTCGATTTGGCTCGGGTCCATGTTCTTTTGGGCGTAATCCGTAAAGATATCGCTTTCCAGCGCCAGGTTGAAGATGTCGGCGTCGATGAGGTGATCCCGAACCATGGAATCGAGGATTTTTACCGCCTGAGAAAGCTTCATCGGCTGTTTGTAGGGTCGGTCCTTGGCGGTGAGCGCTTCGAAGATATCGGCAATCGCCAGAATGCGCGTCTGGAGGGCCAGCTCGTTATCCTTTAACTTCCGGGGATAGCCAGTTCCGTTCAGCTTTTCGTGATGCCCCGCGGCGAATTCCGGTACTCTGGAAAATTTGCGCGGGAATGTCAGTTCGTTGAGAATCTTCAAGGTCATGCTGGCGTGGTTTTCGATCACCTGCCGTTCCTCACCGGTGAGGGTCCCTTTGCTGATGCACAGGTTGTGGCGCTCGTCCGCCGTGAGGTAGGGTGTCTTCTTCCCGGCGTGGACAAACGTTTTTTTGGCGATGGTCTTTATGAGCTCTATTTTTTCCCGGCCCATGAACTCTTCCGGCGTGTTGGCGCGCCGGACCGCATGGAAGTCTTCCCTCACGGCCCTCAGGCGTTCAGTCGCTTTTTTCTCGGCTTTTTCCAGGGCAGGGGCGGCTTCGCCCGGTGCTTTTTGCATCAGGGCGACCTTTTGCTTCAACAGGTCGTTTTCGATCGTTTGTTCGATGAGGCGAAATCTCGATTCGACGAGGTTTATGCGGTCGAAGATGGTTTCCAGTTTTGTGGCCTTGTCCACCACGTATTCCGGGGTGGTGATTTTGCCGACATCGTGCATCCAGGCGGCCAGCATCAGCTCCTCCATTTCATCCTTGGAGAAGGAGAAATCTTTGAAAGGGCCTTTTTCGGCGTCATTGATTTCTTGTGCGATCATCTTGGCGATGGAGACCACCCGGTTGATATGACCGCCCGTGTAAGATGATTTTTCATCGATGGCCGTGGCAATGCCCTTGATGAAGGAGTAAAACAGGTCGGTCAGGTCCTGGATCAATTGGGTGTTGGTCAGTGCCACCGCCGCCTGCGAGGCCAGCGAAGCCACCAGGTCCACGTATTCGTCGGAAAAGGCGATGACCTCCCCCGTGACCGGGTCTTGGGCATTCAGGAGCTGCAGTACACCGATGATCTCGTTTTCGTGGTTTTGGAGCGCCATGACCAGCATCGATTTCGACCGGTAGCCCGTGGAGGCGTCATAATTCCGTGGGCCGGTGAAATCGAATCCTTCGGCCCGGTATACGTCCGGAATGTTGACGGCGTTGCCGGTCAGGGCCACGTAGGAGGATACATTGGCGTAGTTGGCTTCGCCGTTGTCGGTATACAGGGGGACGTGGGGCAGATCGATGGCCTTTCCGCTGGTGCCTCCCAGCCGCGTATCCATGGTGTCGTTTTGCATTATCTGAAACGTCAGGCAGCGCTGGTCCCGGTCGAGGATGTAGAGTGTCCCCGCATCGGCGTTGGTCAAATCGCGGGTTTCGTCCACGATCATTTCCAGCAGTTTGTTGATGTCCTTTTCTACCGAGAGGGCGATCCCGATACGGGCCGTTCTGCTGATGTGGCGCAGAAGGGCGGTGTCCAGGGGGCGGCCCGCTTCGCCGGGGTCCCTGCGAGACTCCCGGGCGTCCTCATCTCTTTCAATGGGTCGAGAATCGTTCGAAATGGTCATGGCCTTTTCCCTCGATTGCCGCGGTGGTTTTGGACCGAGATAACGGGCGCATACTCCCTCAAGCTTGCCGTGGGAAGTAGTCAATTTTTCCTGAAGGTGGTATGGCCGGGAAAATAGCATAATCGCGCCCGGCTTGTAAACCTCAACGATGAGATAAATGTGCGAGTGGGAATTTATCGGGCAATGCGTTTGCGAAAGTCGTTGATGGTTTCGGCATAGTCGGTGCTTCCGAAAATGGCCGAACCGGCCACAAAGACATCCACGCCGGCATCCGCAATATCTTTTATGGTTTTACGGTTGACTCCCCCGTCAATTTCGATGAGGGTCGGCAGCCCCTTTTGATCTATCAGCCGCCGCAGTTGCGCTGCCTTGGCGAGCGAGGAGGGGATAAAGGTCTGCCCCCCGAAACCGGGGTTCACGCTCATGACCATGACGATGTCGAGGGTTTCGAGCTCCCACTCGAGGGTCGACAAAGCGGTCGAGGGGTTCAGGACAGCACCGGCCTTGGCGCCGGTGCTGTGGATCATTTGGATCACCCGGTTGAGGTGGACACAGGCTTCCACCTGAACGGTGATTGTGTCGGCGCCCGCTTCGGCGAACGCCGTGATGTACCTCTCCGGGTTCTCTATCATCAGATGGACGTCGAGGGGCAGGGACGTTACCCTGCGCACGGCTTCCACTACCAGCGGCCCAATGGTTATATTGGGTACGAAATGACCATCCATGACGTCAATGTGGATCCAGTCGGCGCCGGCCGCCTCGACCGCCCTGATTTCATTGCCCAGTTGAGAAAAATCGGCCGACAGTATCGACGGTGCTATCAATTTCATTAACGCTTCTCCTTTCTTTGACAACCTGTCCTCTGGTCATTCGTCTCGCAGTCTGTTAGTCCGGGCTATACCGCTGCGTGCGAACCAGCTCCCCGTCGACATAGCAGAAAAGCGTGGCGGGCGTACTGGTCGGCACTATCAGCCACACCTCTTTTCCCGGCTCTACCAGTTCATCGAAGATCTCGCCGGTTATGCCGGATAGCTCCAGTTTGACCTGCACGCGCCTCTTGAAAAATCCGGGCGCCAAACGATGGACGAAAACCCCCTGGGAGAATTCGTCCTGCCCCGCGACCCGTTTCTGCCCGGCGGGGTTTCGGTTGACGACCAGGTCCACCGTTTCTTTTTCCGTTATTCTGTAGCCGTATTTCGGCATTTGGTCAATGATGGTGTGCTCCGCTTTGCTCCTGTCATAGGCATATTTGATGTTGCCGACGGCCAGGTTGCTCTGTTCGACCAGGTAGACGGCTTCATCCAGGGAAAGCCCCTCGAGCTTTCTCATTTCAAAGGCGCGCGGGCGGGGCCCCAGGCTGACGAGCAGGTCAACGCAGCTTCCGCGGTTCACCCATTGATCAGGCCCGGGGACCTGGGAGATAACGGCATCCCGGGCGAGGCTCTGGCCGTAGTGGGTATAGGATGTCCGGCCCTGGCAAAGCCCGTTCTCCTGAATCGCCAGGTTGGCATGGCGGATCGAAAGCCCTTTCAGGTTGGGCATTAGAATGTTTTTAGTGCCCTTGGAAAGCAATATCCTGACATCCCGGCCCACTTTTATTTCAGCACCCGGTCCGGGCTCCTGGAAGATTACGTGGTTTTTTGCGATATCGCCACTGTATTCGGACCCCTTGACTTTGATGTTCAGGCCCAGGTCCGTCAGGATTTCAAGTGCGTAGATGACGTCTCTGCCCACCAGGTCGGGAACGATGACACTGTCTTCACTTTTTATCAGGAAGATGAGGGTCAGGTAGGCACTGACGGCGGTCACCCCTAACAAGGCGGTTATCAGAATGATATATTTTGCAGACCGCAGAATCATCTGATTCGTTTCAGACGGGCGGCGAAAAAACCGTCCATGTTGTGGGCATGAGGGAAGGTTCTGAAAAAACCCTGCCGGTCCACGAACGGTTTTACGGCATCCGGGAAGGACTGTCTGTCCGCATCGACCGCGTAGTCCGTATGTTTCTCCAGAAAAGCCGACACAACGGCTTCGTTTTCTTCAGGTTCCATGCTGCACACCGTGTAGAGCAGCGTGCCTCCGGTTTTCAACAGCTGAGCCGCTTGCGTCAGGAAGGATACCTGGCGCTCTTTGAAAGCGGTTAGGTTCCTTTTGGCGGAAACCCATTTTGCATCCGGGTTGCGGCGCAAAACCCCCAGCCCGGAGCAGGGGGCATCCAGCAGGATGCGGTCGAATCCTTGGGCGGGGCCGGCCTCCGCGGGGGGGCGCTCCAGATCCAGCATCCGGGTCGTCACCATGGAGATGCCCAGGTGCATCATTTCGGTGCGCAGCTGGCTGAGTTTACAACGGTCCTTGTCGGCGGCGATGATTTTTCCCCTGTTGTGCATCAGCTGGGCAATGTGACCGGTTTTGCCCCCCAGGCCGGCGCAGGCGTCCATGATGCGCTCCCCGGGCTCGGGGGAGAGAAAGATGGAAACCAGCTGGGCGGCTTCGTCCTGCACCTGGAACCATCCTTTCCGGTAGGCGCTCATTTTCGGGATGGGAAGCCTGGGCCCGGTAATCGATATCCCCACCGGTGACGAGCGTGTCGGCACGGCGCTTTCCGTGTCTTTTTCCAGGGCTTCTTTGAGTTCGTTGCGATCCGTTTTGAGACTGTTGGCGCGCACGGTGATCGGCGGAATGGTGTTGACAAAACTGCAGAGGCGCGTGCACTCCTCCGGCCCGAATCGTTCGAGCCATCTTTCCACCAGCCACTGCGGGAAACTGTGCCTGGCGGCGATGGATGCCGCCGGGTCTTTTTCAAAAGCGGGAAAGGGCACTTGGGTGTGGCCGGCGGCGGCTTTTCTCAGGACGGCATTGGCGAATTTCACCACGTAGGGCTCGGCCACGGACTTGGACAGTTCCACGGCGGTGTTGACGGCGGCCGAAACGGGCACCCTGTCCAGGAACATGATCTGGAAGAGGCCCATGCGCAGGATATTGAGAATCTTGGGGTCGATGCGGTGGATCTTGACGCTGGAAAAATGGGCGATAACCCAGTCGATGCGCCCGCGCCACCTGAGGGTGCCGTATACGATGGTTTGAATGAAGGCGCGGTCTCTTTTCAGGAGAGCGCTTCCCTCGGGCAGGTGCTCGTCCACGACGGCATCCAGCGGTCGTTGGGACCCCTCTACGATGTTCAGTATCTTCAGTGCGCTTTGGCGGGCGATGTCCTTCATGTGAGTTTCGACCCCGGTTTGATGTGGCAACCGCACAGGAAGTCCTTGATCAAGAGGCATTTTCCGGATGCCCCCTGAATCTCTTCCAGTAAAAGCGTACCCCGTCCGGTGGCGATCCTCAGTTCGCCGGGGAAGCCGACCAGCACGGTGCCCGGCTCGGCGTCCGTTTGTGCGTCTAGTTGCCGGGCCAAATGAATCTTGAGGCGCTGGTCATCGCAGAATGTGTGGGCGCCCGGCCAGGGATTGACGCCGCGGATGAGACTTTCTATCTTTTTTGCGGGCAGGTTCCAATCGATACGGCCGTCCTTTTTTTTCAGCATGGGGGCGTAGGTCGCCCTGCGGTCGTCCTGAGGACGGGGGCTGAGGGTGCCGGCCGCCATGCGGTCAAGGGTTTCCAGCACCAGTTCGGCGCCTGTTTCCGCGAGCGTGTCGTGGAGCGTTCCCGATGTGTCGCGGCTGCCGATCGCGACGCTGTGCGACAGGAGAATGTCGCCGGTATCCATCCCTTCATCCATGAACATGGTGGTAACCCCGGATTCCGCTTCACCGTTGATGATGGCCCACTGAATCGGCGCCGGTCCACGGTACTTGGGCAGGAGGGAGGCGTGCAGGTTGATTGCGCCCTCCCGCGCGGTTGCCAGAACGGCTTTGGGAATGATGTGTCCGAAGGCGATGACCACAATGATGTCGGGATTCAGGTCCAGGACGGTCCGGGCGAATGCGTCGGTTTTGACGGATTCCGGTTGGATAACCTCGTACCCGAATTTCCGGGCAGCCGTTTTTACCGGCGGCGCCGTCAGCTTGCGGCCGCGCCCCTTGGGGCGATCCGGCTGCGTTACCACCAGGGTTATTTCGTGCCTGCTACGGTGCAGCGCATCCAGAGACGGCACGGCAAAGCCGGGTGTGCCCATGAAGGCGATTCTGTATGTCCGCGGTGCTACGATGCTACTCCTCCCTTTTCAACTGCTTTTTAACACGGCGTTTGTAGATCTGCCGTTTCAGCGAGCTGATGCGGTCGATGAACAGGCGTCCTTCGAGATGATCGATTTCGTGCTGCAGCACGATGGCAAGAAGGTCGTGGGCTTCGATTCGCACCGGCTTTTCGTTGTCGTCATAACCTTCCACGATTACCGAGGCATGGCGTTTGACATCCGCCCGGTAATCGGGCACGCTCAGGCAGCCTTCGTTTTCGGAGATGATTTCCCCTTCCCTTTCCACGATCCTGGGGTTGATGAGCACGCTCAGTTTGCCCCTTTCATCACCGGGTGAGACGTCGTAGACGATGAAGCTCTTGTCGATGCCCACCTGGATGGCCGCCAGACCGACGCCCGGGGCGGCGTACATGGTTTCGCCCATGTCGCCGATGCTTTCTATCAGCTTACCGTCGATGTTTTCGACGGGTTTTGTAGGTTCCTTGAGAAATTTGTCCGGATAGGTAACGATTTTCAGCTGTGTCATGTCGTTTGTCTCGCAACGTACTCAAATACCAGGTTTCAACAGGGCGAACGCCCTGAACTGCGGACAGTCCAAAGCACAGGCGAATGCCCCGAACTACATGTCAATAAAAGCGGTTGTTCCTCGCTCAACCTAAATCCTCTTTATGCGCGTTCTTCGTGGCCTTGTCAATCGAAGTGCGCCAGATATTGATACCGGTGATCCAGGCCGATATGGCACCGATGACCATCACCGGGATCACCTGAAGGGCATGGTTCGCCAGGGTGAACCCCGCCGCTTCGTTATGAGCCACGCCGAACAGCGTGAGAGCGAATATGCCTCCGGCTTCCCACAGTCCCCAGTACCCCGGGACCGAAGGAAGCGCTATGAAAATACACACAATAACCATGACCGCGGTCATTTCAATCAAATTGACCGTAATGCCCGGGCAACCCAGGGCAAACACCGCGTAGGACAGGGCGGCCAGGATCCAGATCAGCGCTGAAAGCAGCAGGGTCACCGTTATTTTCAGGGGGGACCTGACCATGGAAAAACCCGAGGCAACCCCTTCCAGCAGCGCCACCAGCCGAAGGCTGACTTTGGCTGCGAGCTTGCCCCGGCGCTCCTTCCCCACAAAAAAAAGCAGATAGGCGGGGGCATGGGCGATCCCTTTTCCGATCCACCGGCGACAGGTATCGATGCTGACCAGCGCTATACAGGCAGTCAGGACCAGGCTGAGTTTCGCCAGCCCCGCCGTGATCGCTTCCAGGGTTTCTTTGTTGAGCTGATTGCCGCCGAAGGCCATGCCGAACTCCGGGTCGATTTGTACGGTGCTCATGACCGCGAAAAAAAGGATGACGATGATGACCAGGTCGAAGGCTCTTTCCGCTGCTACCGTGGCCAGTCCCGAACTGTAAGGCACGCCCGTCCGCTTCTGCAGAATGGCCGGCCTGACCAGTTCACCGACTCTGCCGGGCAGAATGGTGTTGATCATGAAGGCGATCATCAGCGGGTGAAAGGCCGGCCAGAAATCGATCTGGCGGATCGATCCGAGGATGATCCGCCAGCGCAGCACCCTGAAGACAAAACTGAGGATGACCAGGGCGACCGAAGGCAAGAGCCAGATATAATCGATGGACGCCAGATAATTCAAGAGCTCTGCCAGGGGAACGTTCCGGAATGCCAGGTAAAGCCCGCCGATCGATATGACGATGCCTAAAAGCAGCGATGTGATCCATTTAATGTTCATGTAATAAAATCGTGGCACAGAATTTTATGCCAGCATATAAACCCTGATCCTCTGAGCTATGATTTTTTACTTAAGTATGCCGCGCGCGATGGCGATATCTTTCGTGATCTGCTCGGAGAGTTCCTCTATGTTGGCAAACTTGATTTCATCCCTGATCCGCTGGATGAAATTTATGCGGATCTCTTGGGCGTAGATGTCGCTGTCGAAATCGAGTATGTGCACTTCCACCGTAAACATGTGGTCGTCGAAGGTCGGGCTGAAACCGATGTTGGCGACACCCTTGTGGGTGGCTCCCATGCACTCGACGGTAACGGCATAGACGCCGAGTTTGGGACTCAGCTCATCGTGAAGGTTGATGTTGGCGGTGGGAAAACCCAGCAATTTGCCCCCGCGGTTGCGTCCTGTCACGACCATGCCTTTTATCTGGTAATGACGCCCGAGGAGTTTCTGGGCCTTGGCCACCTGTCCGTCCATCACCAGTTGCCGGATGCGGGTGCTGCTGATTCGGTTCTCATCCTGATTCGCTACGGGAATCCAGTCCACAGTCACCACCTGAATGTCCAGCGCTTCCGCATAGGATCGCAGGAGGTTCAGGTTCCCCTCACGATTTTTACCAAAGGTGTAATCTTTCCCCACCACGATGATGCGGGCGCCGATGCGTTTGATGAGGATGTCCAGGACAAATTCCTTGGCCGTGACGTCGGCGAAGTCATGGTCGAACGGCACGGCGATCAGCACGTCCATGCCGGATTTTTCGATAAGCTCGACCTTTTGGTCGTATAGGGTGATCAGGGGCGGATTGCCGTTCTGCTTGAGCACGCGGATCGGGTGGGGTTCGAAGGTCATGGCGATGGATGTCCCGCCGATGGCATCGGCCCGCTCGATGACCTCCTGAAAAAGGGCCTGATGCCCGATGTGGACGCCGTCGAAATTTCCGATGGTGATGACGGCGTTTGGGAACGGTTCTTCTATATCGTCAAGATTTTCAATGAGTTGCATAAATTGATCCCGGGTGAATTATAGGCTTGACATCAAAATTAAAAAATTATATTTAGTGCATCTTACGCATTTAATCAATCCTTTTCTGGGATTGGTTGCGTCCGTGCCGAAGTGGCGGAACTGGTAGACGCGCTAGGTTCAGGGTCTAGTGAGGGTTCCCTCGTGCGAGTTCGAGTCTCGCCTTCGGCACCAACAAAACAATAAGTCATTCAGGGGAGTTGGCAAGTCCGGCTCCCCTGAATGCTTTTTGGACCCGCCTAACGCATTCGCCCATTCCTTTTTTTTTACCGCTTTTCGCAGATTCAGTTTGCAGATCCAGCTGTCTGCGGACACCCATAAGAAAGCGGGCTACATATTTCTGGCCCACTTCGTTAGGGCACACAGAGAATGAGATTATATCGCCCGATCTTCCTTGCCTGAGAAAAAAGCGATGGTTTCTGTGATAAATACATATTGAAAATTTTATTTCTAAAATGTATAGTTAAGTTATACATAAGAAATGGGAGGGAGGTCATGAAAGCGTCGATTGTCGATTTGAGATATAAAATGAACGATGTGCTAAAAGCCCTTGAAAGAAATGAAAAAGTCACTGTCCTCTACCGGGGAAAAGTTAAAGGGTTCTTAATTCCTTCAGGAAAGAAATCCAAACTGAAAATGACGGACCATCCTTTTTTTGGCATGTCGTCCCAGGACAACGGAAAATCAGTGCAGGATGTAATGGGTGCATTGAGGGGATCGAGATACAATGATATTTGATACGGATACTTTCATCTGGGCCCAGAGAGGCAATGAAAAAGCGGCAAAAATGATGGAAAAGTCGAATGAGCGATTCCTCTCCGTTCAAACGTATATGGAACTTTTGCAAGGTGCTGGAAATAAAATCCAACACAAGTATGTAAAAGACTTTTTATCGTCTTTCGGCTTCACCGTGCTACCGTTGACGGAGAACATCGGCCATCGTGCCTCTATTTACATTGAAGAATATACCTTGTCTTCCGGGATCAGATCGGGAGATGCAATCAGTGCGGCTACCGCTGTTGAAAACGGCCTGATACTTGCTTCAAGCAATGCCAAGCGTTTCAAAGCTTTAAAAGAACTTCAACTAAAGGTCTTTAAACCCTAAGCCGGATAAACCGGAAATTCTAGTATCCAATGTCCAATAATCAAGTGTCCAACACCCTTACAGGGTGAAACCAGTGCCGGGTCCTACGAACCCGGGTATCTACATGAGGTGCAGCGTAACATGGATGAATCAAAACAGAAAATTGCATTGTTCATAGATGCCGACAATGCGCCGGCGAGCAAGTTTGAAGACGTTCTCAGTGAAGTGGCAAAATATGGTGTTGTGACGATTAGAAAAGCATATGGAAATTGGAAGAACCCCTCTCTGAAGCCCTGGGAAGAGCTTTTGCATGAATATGCCATTCAGCCGGTGCAGCAGTATGACCTATCAAAGGGAAAAAATGCGTCGGATATCGCACTTGTTATCGATGCCATGGATGTGATGTATACAAAGGACATCGATGTGATGTGTTTCGTTTCATCCGATTGTGATTTTACGCCGATGGTTACCCGTGCCCTTGCCGAAGGAAAAGTTGTTTTGGGGTTCGGTGAGCGCAAAACCCCTTCGCCATTCGTGAATGCCTGCTCCAAGTTTTTATTTTTGGATCAGGAATCGAAACAAGACGGTACATCAAAGACAAAATCCAAGAATATCAAATCCGATACAAAACTCATCAATCTGCTCAGGCAGGCAGTTGAAGCTACCGAAGAGGACAATGGCTGGGCTGCTCTCGGCCCCGTGGGATCGCATATATCCAACAAAACCTCTTTTGACAGCAGGAACTATGGCTACAAAAATCTCAGCAGCCTTTTCAAGGCCATCGATTTGTTTGAACTCAAACGCGGGCCGGGGCATACGTATATGGTGAGGGATCTACGCAAGAAAAAGTCAACTTGAATTACATGCTATGCAGACGTCTGCGATTGAGATGCGCCAGGCTAACGAGGTGGCGTCAGGGAGGTAACCAGATGATATGTGATAGATGTAAAGAGAATATCGAAGCGGGGGAAGAAAGGGAATTGCATGGGCAAGCGTTATGCGAGGATTGCTATATCGACGTCCTTTCGCCCGCCAAAGCGTGTGATCCATGGGCAGTGTACAGTGCCAAATCTTTTTCAAAGGAGGGTGGATCCTGTGTTGAGCTTACCGAGACTCAATCAAAGATACTACAGGTATTAAAGGAAACCGGTGGGACGGAACCAGGAATCATATCGGAGAGACTGCAAATAACGCCGTCCGATCTTGAAAGAGAGATCGCAACGCTCCGGCATCTGGAGAAGGTGAGGGGTGAACTGCGGGAGGGGAAGAAATATATCCGGCTATGGGAACGCCGTTCATAAGCCATCGACTCAGCCTGTGAGAATTGAACATGTTGTACCGATCCGGTAAGGTTCCCATAATGATCGCCGGTGGAAGATGAAGGGAGTTAAAACAAATCGGAGCCGACGGCAGCTCAGGCCCCTTCGAGGGGCCTTCCTCAGACCTCCGGATCTGCCGGCGTTCTCTGATTTGCGCTAAAGGTTGAGGGGAATCGAAGAAAAAGAGTGAATAAAGAACCTGAAAATATTTTTGAATCAATACCTGATATTGTTGAAGAAGAAATATTCGAGATTTTGGTTCAAAGTGAAAATGTGAAAATTGAAAGAATAATTTCGAAGGGACATACGTCTCCCGAAAATGGATGGTATGATCAGGTCCAAAACGAGTGGGTCATTGTCTTGAAAGGTGAGGCCGTCATAACACTCGAACGTGGCGAAGAAGTTATATTGAAGCCGGGTGGCTATTTAAACATAAACGCGCATGTGAAACATAGGGTTTCCCGGACAGCGCCGGACATGGAAACCGTATGGCTTGCTGTTCACTATTGAACCTCGAAGACCAAACAACCCATGGGAGGTTTTACAACGGCATTTCGTATATCACCCGCATGGTGGCCGTTTTTGGCCGTGGCTTCTCCGGCTATCGTTCCTTGGTTATTTGTAAGAAACCGCCGCTTCCATGAAGAACGCCTGCGGGCCGCTGAACTTAACCAGGAACGCATAATCCAAGCCGAGGTCCTCAAGGCAGGGGCGACTTACCATTTTTACTAACGATCTAAATTCTCCGACGGAGGCGGGTGTTTTAGATCGTTATTACATCCTGAAAAGTCGGGAACCTTTAGCCGGGCGGGAAAAGCCGTGATTGGAGGGTAGAATGAGGGTTGTTGTTGAACCAAAAAAAATTGACTGGTGGTTTTGGACCGTTACACTCATTTTTATCATCGCCGCGCTGTTGGGATGGCGACCGGGTTACTATCTTGTCATGGCTGTCAGTGCCGTCCAGATACTCTTTTTTTGGAATCGTTTCAAGAGCCTCGTTGACTTTGATACCCAGGTGAGAATCGTATATTTCGCGTTTACGCTTCTAGGCCTTTTGGAAAGCGTTCGACTCCCTGTCTATATCCTGTTGCTGTTAGGCACATTCATGGTCGTTGCTTTCAACCGATGCGGCATTGCACTGGTTCTCAAAAAGATGCCCTGGAATAAACACCGGGTTGTACAAATACAGGGACAATGAAACCGTATCGTTACCAACCGCGTTGCCAATCAGCGGTGTGGATTTAAAATATCATACCGTTCAATCGTCTGGTGTATGCGAGAGCAAGCTATGAGCAAAAACGGCGGGAGTGCAACCAACTCGAAACGGCCGGCAATAGAAGGGCGGGAGAGAGTCCCGGGCACCACCGAGGGCGTTTCCCGCTATCCTGCCAACAAATGGCTGGTGTTTGTTATCGTAGCCGCCGGTGTTTTCATGTCCACCCTGGACTCCAGCATTGTCAATATCGCCCTGCCAAAGATCATGGCGGATTTTAAGGTGTCGCTGATGGTGATCGAATGGGTTCCCATGATCTATCTGCTGACCGTTTCTTCGCTGTTGCTGACATGCGGGCGACTCAGTGACATCTGGGGGCGGCGGTGGGTCTACTGCGGCGGTTTCGTAACTTTTTCGATCGGCTCCCTTTTGTGCGCCGTCGCCGCCGGCGCCCTGCCGCTAATCGCGTCCCGGGCCCTGCAGGGTATCGGGGCCGCCATGCTCATGGCCTGTTCGCCGGCGCTGGTGGTGGATGTATTCCCGGAAGCCGAAAGAGGACGATCACTGGGGATGGTCGGCATGGTGGTGGCGACAGGGCTGACCACCGGGCCCGCCCTGGGCGGCTTGATCCTGGAGCATTTTTCCTGGCGGGTTATCTTTTTCATCAACATTCCCATCGGTATAGGCGTGACCGCGGCGGCACTGCCGATTCTGAAGGGGATGTCGCAGCGACTGCCCGATGAATCCCTGGATTGGGTTGGCGCCCTGCTGCTGGCAGTTTGTTTCGGCACGTTCATCGCGGGGTTGAGTCACATTCACGACTGGGGCCCCACCTCGATCCCCTTCGGCGTGACCGCTTCCCTTTTCGTTGTCAGCACGGCGCTGCTTATACGCGTCGAAAGCCGCAGTACCCACCCGATCATCACCGCTTCGCTGCTGAGGATCAGGCTTTTCATGTGGTCGGTGTCGGCGGCAGCCATCTTGTTCATGGGCCTTTTTTTCATCACTTTTCTCATGCCGTTTTACATGGTCAACCCCCTGGGCTTTTCAATGAGCCGGGTCGGCGCGACGATGACGATTCCCTTTGTGTTTCAGTTTTTCATCGCACCGATATCGGGCACGCTGTCCGATCGAATGGGGTCCCGGGTGTTGTGCACCATCGGCATGGCTTTGCTGGCAGGCGCCTTGCTGCTTCTATCCCGCCTTACCGCCGAGGCTACGGTCGTGGATATTGCCTGGCGCCTTGCCCTGACGGGCATCGGCGTGGCCGTATTCATCTCCCCCAACAGTGCCGCCGCCATGAGCGCCGTTCCCGCCAGACATCGCGGCATCGCATCGGGAAGTGTGGCCACGGCACGCAATCTGGGCATGGTGATCGGTGTGGCTACCGCGGGCCTGGTCTTCAACGGCACCTTCCGCCAACTGAACCAGGGGCGTGATCTACAGGTGTACACCGCGGCGCTGGAAAACGCCTTCATGGGGGCCTTCCAACGCGCCATGCTCATCGGTGCCGTCATCGCCGCTCTCGGCATTGTCGTGTCTTATCTTCGGGGGGGGGAGAGCGGAAGAGCCGGAAAATAAAAGCTACGTTGAGCGGTTCAAATTTTAAGAATAATCGAAATAAGCATATTTTCAATGGATTCCATGCATCTGCGGCAAATCCGAAAATAGTTCGATTCAGGTAAAAGCGTTGATCATGAGGGTAACATGCTCAAAAAAGGAATACGGACCATCAACAAAAACGGGTTGCATTACCTTGTCGATGATGCCGGCAGGCTTTTGACGTTCAAACCTTGGCTGGGAGACGCTTTTTCGTTTCTGTACGATTTCATCATGAAACATTCTATTTTCCCGAAAAAATTCGGGGGGGATATAAACCGGCATTATGACATCCTCAGAAAGGTGATGAAGGAGGTCCATGAAAAACGCGTTCTCGAATTGGCTTCGGGCAGCGGCAGTGCCGTCAATTTCCTTCCTAATGACAACCGGTATACAGGAACCGATATCAGCCCGGGGCTTCTGAGAAAAGCCCTGCGTAATTTCAAGCGTGCCGGCTTCGAAAATTCAGATTTTTATGTGACGGGCGCGGATGAACTCCCCTTCGGGGACAGGCTTTTCGATGTCGTCATTTGCATCCTCTCTCTGAATTTTTTCGATGACGTAAGAAAGGTTTTCAAAGAGATTCAACGCGTTGCAGCTGAAGAAACCATTTTCATCTGCAGTGTTCCCGTACCGGAGCGCAACAGGCGTAAACGTAAAATTAGAGGTACGTTGTATTCAGAAAGGGAATTAGAAAACATATGCCAAGAGATCGGTTTTCGTTTCGAAAGCGTATTGGTTGAAAATGGAGCGTTACTTTATTTCAAGGCGGCAAAAAAAGGAATTCGAGAACCAGGTGCACCTGATATTCACGGGCTTGCAGCCGGGTAGAAAGTTGTTTTCTAATAGGTAATGCATTAAATGAGGCCAAAATGAAAAAGCATATGATAATATTGTGTATAACAATGATTATTATCTCCGGACAGGCACTGGCGGAATCGGCCGATGAGATCGTGCAGAAAGCGGATCTGAAACTGCGCGGGCACACCAGCTACACCGAAATGACCATGAAGATCGTGCGGCCGGGGTGGACCCGCAGCATGCGCATGAAGGCCTGGACCAAGGACCGGTATTATTCCCTGGTGCTGGTGACGGCCCCGGCGCAGGACAAGGGCACCAGCTCCCTGAAGCGTCACAAGGAGATGTGGAACTGGGTGCCCAGCATCGAGCGTATCATCAAAATCGCCCCCTCCATGCTGGGGCAGTCCTGGATGGGATCCGACTTCACCAACGACGATTTAATCAACCAGTCATCCATCGTGGTGGACTACACCCACAAGGTATTGAAGGGGGAGGTGTTCGACGGCACCCCCTGCTGGGTCATCGAATCGACACCCAAACCCAATGCGCCGGTTGTGTGGAGCAAGCAGGTGATCTGGATCAGCAAGGGCGAGTACAACATGCGCAAGGTCGAGTACTATGACGAATTCGAGGACCTGATCAACACCATGAGCACCTATGACGTCAAGACCCTGGGCGGTCGCAGGATTCCCACCCGTGAGGAGATGCAGCCGGCGGACAAGCCGGACCAGAAAACCGTCCTGCTGTTCCACAAAGCGGAATTCGATTTCGATATTCCCACCAGCTTTTTTTCCCAGGAGAACATGAGGGACCTGCGGGTATGACACCGGAATTCACGGCCCGGATGGCCTGGCGCAACATCTGGCGCCAGAAACGGCGCACATTCATAACGGCCGGCACCATTTCGCTGGCCCTGTTGCTGGCGCTGTTTACGCGCTCCATGCAGGAGGGCTCCTATGCACGGAACCTGGATAATGCCACGCGCTTTTACTCCGGATACCTGCAGCTGCAGGAACCGGGCTTTTCCGAAAACCAGTCCATCGACAGGCTGCTGCCCGGCGGCAAGGCCTTTGTGGAAAAGATTCATACCATAAAAGGGGTCACCACGGCAGTGCCGCGGCTGGAGTCCTTTGCCCTCGGAGCGGCCGGGGAGCGCTCCAAGGGGGTGATGGTGATGGGCGTGGCACCCCTGGCCGAAGACGCGTATTCAGGCCTTTCCAAGCGGGTGAAAAAAGGCCGCTATTTTGCAAGCAAGGATGAAAAGGCGGTTCTGGTAGGGGGCAAGCTGGCAGAGTACTTCAAGCTGTCCATAGGCGATGAATTTGTGCTTTATGGACAGGGATTCCACGGAACCATGGCGGCAGGGCTTTACGAGGTTGCCGGCATCATCCACTTTCCCAATCAGCAGATCGATGCACGCATTGTATACCTGCCCCTGAAAACCGCCCAGGCACTCTACCACACCGGGAACCGGGTTTCGGCCTGGGTACTGCACGGCAAGGATGTCAAGGGGATCCCCAGGTTGGAAAAATCCGCCCGGGAAACCATGGGGCCGGATGTAAAGGTGCGCAACTGGGCCGACATCTCTCCGGAGCTGGCCCAACAGATCACCATGGACAGGGTCAGCGGCATTTTCATGATCCTGGTGTTGTACGGCGTGGTGGGCTTTGGCCTCTTCGCCACCATTGCCATGATGACCCTGGAGCGCCAGCGCGAGTTTGCCGTCATGCTGGCCACCGGCATGGCCCGGGCCAGGCTGCAACTGCTGGTTGTTCTGGAGTCCTTTTTTCTGGCCCTGACCGGCGTCCTCGCGGGGTTTTCACTGGCAATGCCCATATTGCTGTGGTTCTTCTACCATCCCATTCGACTCACCGGTGATTTGGCGGCGAGCATAGAGGAGATGGGCTTCGAAGCCGTCATTCCTTTTTCCTTGGCCCCCGAACTGTTTGTCGGGCAGATGCTTGTGGTGCTGACCCTGTTGCTCCTCTGCTCCCTTTACCCTTTGGTGCGCATTCTCAAGCTGGAGATACCCAAGGCTCTGAAAGGAGGCCTTTAATGCTGTTGAAACTGGCCTGGAAGAATGTGTGGCGCAACCGTCTGCGCAGCGGCATCATGGTGGCGGCCATGGTGTTCGGCCTGCTGGGAGTCATCCTGATCGTGGGCTTCATGAAGGGCTTGACCGACAACATGCTGGAGAACGCCATCAAGTACCAGACCGCCCATCTTCAAGTCCACAACCCGGATTTCCTGGTGAATGAAGAGTTGGGCGCGTGGCTCCCGGATGCCGATGCCATGGCCCGGGAGATCCGGGCCATCCCCGGGGTCGAAGGGGTGACGGTGCGGCAGGTGGTCGACGGGATGCTGGCTTCGGCCGCCAGTACCCGCGGCGTGCGCATCAACGGGATCATCGCCGCCGACGAAGCCGTGGTCACCTCGCTTGCCAAGAGCCTGGTGGAAGGCGGCATGTTGCCCCAAAAGGGCCGCAACCCCATCCTGGTGAGCCGGCGCACTGCCGGAAAACTCAACCTGCGCTTGAAGTCAAAGGTCGTCCTGACCTTCAGTGACAAGGAAGGGGAGGTGACCGGCGCGGCTTTCCGGGTCTGCGGCATTTTCAACACGCCCTCGAGCGGATTCGATGAAAGCAACGTGTTTGTACGGCGAGCCGATCTGATGGGCTATACCGGGCTCGACCAATCCCACGAAATTGCCGTGCGGCTCGATGACGGCGACGCGGTGGACAGATTCAAGAACCTCGTGAAAGGTGTTGTCGGCGGCAGGGGGATCGTTCAGGACTGGGGTGAAGTTCAACCCGTCCTGGCCGCCATGCAGGGCACCATGGACATCTCCAACGACATCGTCATCGGCGTGTTCGTCGTTGCCCTGGGGTTCGGCATCATCAACATCATGCTGATGTCCGTGTTCGAACGCACCCGCGAATTCGGCATGCTCATGGCCGTGGGCATGACCGGCGGAAAGGTGCTGCGGCTGGTGGTCCTGGAATCGATTTTTCTGGGGGGGGTGGGCAGTCTGCTGGGCCTGGTCGCCGGCATGCTGATGACCGCCGTCACCGGTAAGATCGGCCTTCCCTTGGGCAAAATGGCCGAGGGCCTGGGTGCCTTTGGCGTGGACGCCGTACTGTACCCCAACGTCACCACGGCAACCTATCTGGGAACCCTGGGCATGCTGCTCGTGACCAGCGTTTTAGCCGCACTGTACCCGGCGCGGCAGATTCTAAAGAAAAGATTGAGCGAAGCTCTGGCGGAGAAGCACTAGTCGGCATAACGCCGTGTTGGAACAAAGGAATCGATATGAGCATCATCATCCAAGATTTGACTAAGACCTACAACCCGGACACGGATTTTCCCGTCACCGCCGTCAATGACGTCAGTCTGAAGGTCGAACAGGGAGAATTCGTGGCGGTTATGGGGCCGTCCGGCTCCGGCAAGACCACCCTTCTAAACATGCTGGGAGGCATCGACCGCCCCTGCCAAGGCAGGGTAATCATCGACGGGACGGACATAACCGGTCTGCCCGACAAGGCATTGATCGGTTTCCGCAGGGACAATATCGGATTCATTTTTCAGGATTTCAGCCTGCTGCCCGTGCTGACCGCCAAGGAGAACGTGGCGTTCGTCATGCAGCTGCAGGGCCGCAGCAGGGAAGCCTGTGAGGCCCGCGCCCTGGAACTGCTCAACGAAGTCGGGCTGGGCGACCGGATCGGCAATGTCCCGGGAAAATTGTCGGGCGGACAACAGCAGCGGGTGGCGGTGGCCAGGGCCCTGGCCCCCAAACCAAAATTCGTCCTCGCGGACGAACCCACCGCCAACCTGGATGCCCAAACCACTTACGGACTGCTGGACATCATGCAGCGGCTCAACGAGAAAGAGGGCACGACCTTCATTTTTTCCACCCATGACCCGCGTGTGATCGAACGCGCTAAACGGGTCATCGTGTTCGAGGACGGGCAGGTGGCGGAAGACAGATGCCAGGAGGTCGGAAGATCGGAAGATGCAGATGTTGGGAATTGATGGCACTGCGACAGCCGTGCAGGCTATTGACGATATGGTGCTTTGAAAAATAAACCCGCCGCCTTCCAATCCAATGTTGAAACGGAACCTATATATGGCAAACGCTGTGACAACAAAGCGGCTGGGCATCATGGCGTGGATACGGCCTTTGCTCGCGGCGTGCGTGTTGGTGACGATAGCCGCCACCGTGCAAGCCCAGGTGCCGGGAGTGGCGCCGCAGCATCCCTATTCCTTCAGCGGCTACGTGAAATTCCTGTCGCAGGCGGTGGCTCCCGGCTCGGGCTCCACCGCATGGGACCACCTCGTCCACCAGCGTCTCGATGCCGAGTACCGCTGGTCGGATTCCTTTTCGCTGGCCGCGGGCGTGCGCAACCGGTTGCTGTGGGGGGACAGCCTGGACATTCCCGCCTACGAAAAATCCATCGAGGAGGATCCGGGTCATTTCGACCTGTCCTGGAACTGGCTGAACGAAGACAACCTCATCGGCAACACCATCTTCGACCGGCTCTACCTGGACTGGCAGGGGCATGGCTGGCAGGCAAGGGGCGGACGGCAGCGCATCAACTGGGGAATGGCCACCCTTTGGAATCCCAATGACCTGTTCAATGTGTATTCCATGTTCGATTTCGACTACGAAGAGCGGCCCGGCACCGATGCCCTGACAATGTCACGCAGCCTGGGGTTTGCATCCCGGGCCGAAGCGGTCTGGGGGGTTGGAGACGATTGGGACGACACCAGCCTGGCGGCCCAATACCGTTTCAACGTCAGGGGCTATGACCTGCAGGTGCTGGGGGGCAAACAGCGTGTCGACCTGGTGCTGGGATCGGGGTTTTCCGGGAGTCTCTGGGGGGCGGGGCTGTACGGCGAGGTCAGTTATTTTTACCCCTATCGGGATACGTGGAAGGGGGTGGATCAGGAACAGACCACCGTGGCGACTCTGGAAGCCGATTACAGCGTCGCCGGCAGGCGCAACCTGACCTGGCGGATCAGCGTGCTCTACACCGGCAACCCCGAGGACCCTGGCAGCACCCTGGTATACCTGAACCGGCCTTTGACCGCCAAAAACATCAGCTTTAGCCGCTGGACGGGTTATGCCGATCTGTCCTTCGACATCACCTCCCTCAGCCGTCAGACGGTGGGGGGCGCTCTTTACGACGACGGTTCCTTGTTCCTGACCGCATCCAATGCCTATTCACTGGCCGACAACTGGCAGCTCATGCTGGTGTGGCAGCATTTCGACGGCTCAGGGGACAGCCTTTTCGGGGAGAATCCTGCCGACCTGTTTTGCGCCAGGATACGATGGAATTTTTAGTCCCTTTCGTATTTTTGTGATAAATGATTTTCGGGCCTATAACCCAAAATAAGGCACAACGATTGCCGAGGAATAATACCTCCCCGGCCGTCAAAAACCCGGTT
>JAJDNW010000088.1 GCA_022340465.1 Deltaproteobacteria bacterium
CCCCGGAAGCATCGCCCTGATCGGGGCCACAGCCAACAAACTCAAGGGAGGCTATCGCCTTCTGCAGAATCTTTCCACCGGCTTTAACGGCGACATCTACCCCGTCAACCCCCGCTATGAAGAGATCGGCGGGATCACCTGTTATCCTGCCGTCGACGCCATCCCGGGCCCGGTGGACCTGGCCATCGTCTTCGTCCCGGCTGCAGCGGCGGTCCAGGCCGTCAGCGCCTGCGCCCAAAAGGGCATTGAAAGGGTGATGGTCCAGTCCGCCGGATTTGCGGAAACCGGTGCGGATGGCCGGGCCCGGCAGGAAGAGCTGCTGCGCATCAAAGAGCAGTACGGCATCCGCATCTGGGGCCCCAACTGCATGGGAATCGTCGATGCCGTCAAGCGCCATGTCTTTTCCTTCGCCCTTTCGAGTATCTGGGAAAACGGGCTGTTGCCCGGCAGGGTCTCTCTGATCGTGCAAAGCGGCCTGCTATCCGCCGGCTTCCTCATCGACACGGTCACCCACGGCACCATGGGTATCAGCAAGGCCTGTTCCATCGGCAACAAGGCCGACGTGCACGAGTGCGATATTTTGGAGTACCTGATAGACGATCCGGAAACCGACGTCATCGGCACCTACCTGGAATCGATTGCCGACGGTCGCCGCTTTCTTCAGGCCTGCCGCAGGAGTCCCAAGCCCGTTGTGGTGCTGAAAGGCGGCAAAAGCGCCAAAGGCGCCGCGGCCGCCATGAGCCACACCGCCAGCCTGGCCGGAGACGGCGCCGTGGTCAGCGGCGCCCTGGCCCAGGCGGGCGTTGTCGAAGCCGACGACTTCAAACAGATGCTGGACTTCTGCCGCACCCTCGCCATGGACCGCCCCCGATCGGCGGCGACCCAGGGACGGATCGCCGTACTCACCTACAGCGGCGGAGCCGGCATCGTTTCAGCCGACTTCATCGATGCGTCCGGTCTTGAAATAGCCGACCTGTCCCGGGACACCATCCAGGACCTCGCGACCGTGTTCCCGGACTGGATGCCGCCGGCCAATCCGGTCGATCTGTGGCCGGCCGTTGAAAAGAACGGATACGACAAAGCCTTCCTCACCGCCTTTGAAGCCGTCCTCAAAGACCCCAATGTCGATGCCGTGCTCTACCACGTCTTTATCAGCACGGAAGGCAATGCGGTGGACCTGGCACCCGCGGCCAAGCTCGCCGCGGCGGAAGGAAAACCGATCTTCTGCTGGCTTCTGGGCCACCGCGACAGGGCCCATGATTTCCAGGCGTACGTCCAGAGCCTGGGCATACCGGTTTTTCGAGAAATCCGGCGGACGTCGGAATGCATGGCTGTCTATTTCCAGTACCGGGGTGCAGCCGCCCTTCTCGAAAGCGCGGACCCTCCGGATCGAATCGATGCGCCGCCTTCATCCGGCCTGTTTACCAGCGTTCCCGACGTCGTTATGAACGAATATGACGCCAAGAAAATACTTTCAAGCGTCGGCGTTCCCACCGTGAATGAACACCTTGTCGCCACCGCCGAAGAGGCGACTGCCTGCAGTGAAGCGCTGGGCTATCCCGTCGTCATGAAAGGGCTGGCCCGGGGAAGGGTGCACAAGACCGAAGAGAACCTTGTCCGCCTCGGCATCGGCAGCGCCGACGCCGTTCAGAAAGCGTTTCTGTCCCTGCAAGCGGCGCTGGGCGATGAAGGCAACATTTTGGTACAGCGGCAGGTGGCGGGGGAACTCGAGCTGATCGCCGGCCTGCTGCGCGACCCCCAGTTCGGCCCCTGTGTCATGTGCGGGTTCGGCGGTGTCATGGCCGAAGTGTTGAACGACACGGCATTTGCCGTCGCACCCCTTACCGTGGAAGACGCCCTGGCGCTTATCGGCAGGCTGAAAAACCAGAAACTGCTCGACGGATTCCGCGGCAATCCGGCGCTCGACAAAAATGCCTTTGCCCGGATCCTGGTGCGTCTCGGCGACCTGGGGATGGACAATCCCCGTATCAGCGAAATCGATATCAACCCGTTCATCGTTGTCGAGGGAAAACCCGTTACCGTCGATGCAACCATCATACTGGCAGATTGACCGGAACGACATGGTCAAATATTGGCACTTGTCAACTGCCCGTCAGGAAAACACGAAATTGAAAAAACGGGAGCAGGTTCCTTTCGTGCTTTCCTGTTGTCGTGCTTACGTGTTAAAAATTCCCGGCGTTATGGGAAGATCGTTTCCTGCTATCGAAAGACTCATTTGCCATGGGTATCACATTGCACAAAAAATCGCTTTTTCAGCTTGACTCAACGCTGGCCGGCCCGGCCCTCATGCTGGGTGCCGCGCTGGTGTTTACCCTGCTCAATATTCTGATCAAGACGCTGCGCCCCGAATACACGGTCTGGCATATCGGCTTTTTCCGCTTTTTCGGCGGCGTGATCGTCCTGATCTCCATTTTCGGCTTCAGGGGCAACCCATACAGGGGCAACAATACCCGTCTGTTGATCATGCGCGGGTGTGTGGGCTCCATCGCCTTTATCTGCCTGATCACCGCTATCCGGCTGCTGCCCCTTTCCACGGCCATGGTAATCTTTTACGCCTATCCGGCTTTCTCGGCCATTTTTGCCTACCTGATCTACCGGGAACGCATCGGTGCGGCGGGCATCATCTGCATCGCCGGGATGGTGATCGGTGTTGCCGTCCTGTTCGACTTTCGACTGGGAGGCAACGCTGTCGGACAAGGCTTTGCGGTCATAGGCAGCATTTTCGCGGGATTGACGGTGACGCTCATCCGCAGCCTGCGCAAAAGCAACGGGCCGGTTATCATCTACCTCTATTTTTGCACCATGGGCAGCCTGGTAACCTTTCCCGGATTCATCGCCGACCCCATATTTCCCGTGAGCATCGTGGAGGCGCTTATGGTCCTGGGCATCATCCTGGCCTCGGTATCCGCCCAGCTCCTGATGAATCAGGGCTTTTTCTACTGCACCGGCTGGGAGGGCGGTGTGTTCATGTCCACTGAAGTCATCTTTACCGCCATTGTGGGCATCATCTTTCTGAACGACCCGGCGACGCTGAAGTTCTGGATGGGAGGGATATTGATTTTCGGCAGCGGCCTGCTGCTGAACTACCGCAAATCGGCCGCAAAAGAAAGCCAATAGCCATTTCAAATGGCAGGCCGAAAAAAACGCGAGGCGATGGCTTCCACGTCTCGCAGGGCTTGTAACACACAACTGATTTTTTTAAATTCCGATGAACGAATACAGCCTGTTCGCACCCTTATACGACTGGATACTCTACCCCTTCATGCGCGGTATCCGACGGGATGTGCTCGGGACCGTTCAGCGGCTGAAGCCCAAACGCATTCTGGACGTCTGCTGCGGCACCGGCGATCAACTGCGCCTTCTGCAGCAGGAGGGCATCGAGGCGCTTGGGATAGACCTCTCAAAAGCGATGCTAAAGGTCGCCGGCGGGGGCAAAACGCCGGTCAAATGCCTGGCTCAGGATGCCACGGCCATGGCCTTCCGGGACCAGAGCTTCGACCTGGCCATGGTGTCGTTCGCCCTGCACGAAACCGAGTGGGAAAGTGCCGGGCGGATTCTGCAGGAAATTCATCGCATATTAAAACCTGCCGGCATGCTTCTGATTGTGGACTACGCCCTGGCAGACAGCGCCGGCGCCGTAGCCCAGACGGTTATCCACGGCATCGAATTCATGGCCGGCAGACGCCACTTTTCAAACTTCCGCGCCTTCCGCCGCAAAGGCGGGTTGCAACGGCTGGTGGACCCTGAACGTTTCATGCCGATACAGGCACGTTATCACGGATACCGCAGTGTCGTTGTCGACCTGCTGCAAAAAATATAACCTTTCGATATGCCGCCTTGAACCGAGATAGCGAGGGCATTCCCTGCAGCTTGCTGCAGGGTAAGCGAACGAATCATAATTGATAGAATTCCTTACGGTGAAGATTCCCCTTACGCTTGCTGCGGGGAGTGCTCAAAATATCAGGGACAGCCTCTATTTCGAATTTCAACCGGAACATACTTATGGCAATAGGTATATCCCGAAATCACTCATGCCTCAACGCTTCAATCGGATCCAGCAGGGACGCTTTGTGGGCTGGATATATTCCGAAAAAAATACCGACAGCCGCCGAGAAGCTGAAAGCAAGGATTACCGACAGCGGATCGATTATCGCCTGCCATTGACTGAAAGCGGACATGGCCAGGGAACCGCCGACACCGAGAACCACACCAAGAACACCGCCGATCAGGGAAAGCACAATCGATTCGATCAGAAACTGGCTCATGATATCTTTCCCCTTGGCGCCTACGGCCATATGAAGACCGATTTCCTTGGTGCGCTCGGTGACGGACACCAGCATGATATTCATAATCCCGATGCCGCCGACGATGAGCGAAATGGAGGCGACCGCCATCAAGAGCATTCCCATGGCTCTGGAGGAATCGGCCCTGGCATTGAGGAACTCAGCCATATTGCGGACCCTGAAATCGTCGTCTTGATTGGGCGTAATACGGTGGCGCTGGCGTAGCAAAGCCGTTATCAGCTCCTCGGTCCGGCTCACCACATCGGCGCTTTTGGCTTTGATGAAAATATGACTGACCAGATTGCCTGACAAACGGCGGCCTCCCAGCACCCTTTTTTTGGCTGTAGAAATGGGGATCAGCACCACATCGTCCTGGTCTCCTCCGAACCCCGATTGTCCCTTGACTTCCAGAACCGCTATGACGGTGAAGGGGACCCTGTTGATCCGCATTGACAATCCCACAGGATCCTGGCCGGGGAAGAGATTTTCAGCCACGGTTTCACCGAGCATGACAACCTTGGACGAAGCCTTCATCTCCCCGGCTTCAAAGAGCCTTCCCCGCGACAGCCCCCAATCTCTGGCACCTAGATATTCGTTGGTTATGCCATATACCGTTGTGGACCAGTTCAGGTTGCCGACAATGACCTGGGCGTTTCCCCGGACCACCGGTGCAACCAGCCGGACCGTGGGCACTTCATTTTTAATGGCAAGGGCATCGTCTTCGGTGAGCGTGGGCAGCGACCCGGCATCCCCCACCGCGCCACGGCCAAAATGTCTGCCGGGCATCACCATCATAACGTTGGCGCCCAGCTTGTCGATCATGGCGTTGATCTGGGCTTTTGCGCCGTTACCCACGGATACCATGATGATGACAGCCCCCACGCCGATGATGATGCCCAGGGTCGTGAGCACACTCCGCATTTTATTGCTTCTCAGGGAATGGAGGGAATCTATCAGGGGGTCGATGGCGTTCAAGCGAGGGCCTCCCCGTCCTCCCGATTGTAGCGGGATTCTTTCTTTAAGTCATTCAGCACCGCTTTTGCCTGAACCACTTGCTGGTTGGCTCTGTCGGTTAGGATGCGACCGTCCCTGAAAAGCAGTCGCCGCCTGGCGAATGCAGCGATTTCCAGTTCATGTGTCACGACAATGATGGTCATCCCCTGGCTGTTTAGATCCTGGAAAATCGACATGACTTCGACGCCGGTTTTGGTGTCCAGGGCCCCGGTGGGCTCGTCCGCAAGAATAATGACAGGGCGGCAAACCAGGGCGCGGGCGATGGCCACCCGCTGCTGCTGGCCGCCCGAAAGCTGTGAAGGCAGGTGATCCAATCGCTCGGCCAATCCAACCATGGCGAGGACCTCTTCGGCGCGCTGCAGCCGCAGACGCCTGGGAGACCCGTTGTAGCGCAGCGGCAAAGCCACGTTTTCAAGGGCACTGGCACGGGCCAACAAGTTGAAGCTCTGAAACACAAATCCGATGCGTCCGTTGCGAATGTCGGCACGTTCGTCTGGGGTGAGGGCGGAGATGTCTTCGTTTTCAAGCAGATATTTTCCCCCCGTGGGCGTATCCAGGCATCCCATGAGGTTCATAAAGGTGGATTTGCCGGACCCGGACGGCCCCATGACGGCCAGAAATTCACCTTGCTGCACTTTCATGCTAATGCCACGCAGGGCCGGCACGACCTGGCTGCCCATCCGGTAGTCTTTTTTGAGATCGATGGTTTCAATGAGATCGACGGTCATCGGATAGGCTCCAGAGGCATCATTCCATCCCGGTAACCACGACCAGCCCTTCCCGGACCCGGTCACCGGATACTTCCGTGTGGGTTGCATCGCTGACGCCCAGATTCACGCGGACAGGCGCCAGAAGACCGTCGTCGGTCAGGTGCCACAGGGTCCCCTGCCGGGAGCGGTTTTCGGCGATGAGCGCTTCAAACAATTCCCGTTGGTCTGCATTCAAAATGCCCAGAATAGCCGCCCGGGCTTCTTTGCGGGCCTTTTCTCTCAACCCTGACGCAGCCCTTGGGGAGGTTTGGCCGAGAGACAAATAGGCGGAGCGCGTTTTTTGCCTGATCTGTTGCAGTTTCTCCCTCAACTGGTCGGCTTGAGCAGTTGAAAGGTTCAGCCGTTCGGTATAGCGCCGGATCCTTTCTTCAAAATTGGCCTGCCCCCCGGATTCGCCGCCCCGTGCAATTGCTCCCCCGGGCGTCAGGCTGGACCCCTCTGTAGCGACAGGGGAATCACCCGTAGCGCCGTTTGTAGCCTGCGGGGTAAAGCGCAGGGCGGCATTGGCCACGGCCAGCACACCGGGCTTTCTGACAAGAATGATCTCCACGTCGGCCGTCATCCCCGGCATAAGGGTTAGATCCGGGTTGTCGGCCGATATGATTACTTCGTAGGTCACCACGTTTTGGAGGCTTTTACCCATTTTTCGGATTTGCGTCACGCTGCCGACATAGCGGCGTGCCCCGTAGGCATCCACCGTAAAACGAGCCGTTTGTTCGGGTCTGATCCGGCCGATATCGGCTTCATCCACGTAGGTGGACACCTGCATCTTTCTCAGGTCCTGGGCAATGGTAAACAAGGTGGGCGCCTGGAGGCTGGCGGCGACGGTCTGCCCCACATCCACGCGCCGGTCGATAACCACCCCGTTCACCGGCGAGCGGATGATGGTGTTATCCAGGTCAATGCGTCGCTTGTCCAGGGCCGCCATCCCCAGCTGTATCTGGGCTTCGACCTCCCTGATGGAGGCGCGGGCAATGGCTTCGTCGGCCTTCGCGGAAGCCACGCGACTTCCGGCCGCCCGTACTTGAGCGCGATACTGTTCCACTTGGGCAGCGGCCTCATTCAGGCTCGTAACGACTCTGTCAAAATCATTTTTAGCAACAAGCCCCCGTTGCGAAAGCGCCTTTTGGCGATCGAAATTTTGCTGGGCATTGTCATAAGATGCCTGCGCTTTTTTGGCCTGCGCCCGGGCGGCCGCAAGATTGGCCTCGGCATTTTCGATTTCAGCCTGGTAGCGGATAATTTCCACTTTTTTGGTTTCCAGCCGCGCTTTGGAGATGGCCAATTCCGCCTCAGCCTGGCGGAGCAGCGTTTGATAGCTTCTCGGATCGATTCTGGCGATAATTTGTCCGGCGTGCACCGGCGAATTGAAATCCACCAAGAGGTCTTTGATCTGCCCGGAGACCTCCGTCCCCACCTCGACGGTAATCACGGCACTCAGCGCGCCGATGGCCGACACACTGTTGATCATATCTCTCTTCTCAACGACCACCGTACGATAGCGCGCCTGTTTCTTCTTGGAAAAAGTCATCCAGTCGCTTTTCCAATAGAGTAAAGCCGTACCGGCGCAGGCAATCAGCAATAGGAAATAAACTTTTTTCATCTTTTCCTCTTCACAACCCAAGCTTCAACCCCAACCAGGCTCAAAAGATAGACATAATCTATTGCTTCAGCAAGATTAATTATGGCGCCGCCGCCATTTAATTGCATGGTTTCATCGGCATAGTGCACATCCGCTTCATAGTCATCGTCGGCACCGGTGTATTTGTGCACCGCCGTTTCGCCCGGCCCGATGCGTCTCTCAATAGCCGATTTAATTGGCCTCAAGGTGACATGCAGGCTGCTCTTGACGGATGTTGCGGCTTTCTCATGGCACTCCCCGCAGGGAGCTGGGCATCGAGAAAAATACCCGCCGCCGAAAAATCAACCGCTTCAATTGATAGCGTTTGACAACATACCGTTCCGAAACTAAGTTGCCCATATATGACAACCGGTATAGAGACGGAGAAAAAAACAAATGACACCTTATCCGGAATTTGTCGTTATAGAGGAACAGGGACTGCGTGACGGTCTGCAGCCCGAAAAGGTTATCATACCCACTGAGAAGAAACTCGAACTGATCGATGCCGTCGCCAAGGCTGGTGTAAAAAAGATCCAGGTTACCGCCTTTGTAAACCCCACGCTCGTGCCTCAGATGGCCGATGCGGAGGAGGTATGCAAGCGATTGGATCATAGCAGGGACGTGGTTTACAGCGCCCTGGTGCTGAATGCAAAGGGGGTGCGGAGGGCTGCCGAAGCAGGCCTCAAACACATTGGCGCCTCCATCTCCACCAGCGATACCCACAGCCGCAGGAACGCCAATGCCTCCCTGCCGGAGGCCCGCAAACGGATGGCGGAAATGGTCCGCCTGGGCAAGGAAAGAGGATTGATTATCCGTGGTGGGCTGCAATGTGTTTTCGGTTGCCGCTTCGAGGGCAGAATCGACCAAAACGTCGTCCTGGACATGGCCAAGGAACAGCTCGACCTGGGTGTTGACGAAATCGCGCTGGCCGATTCCACCGGCATGGCCAATCCGATCAGCATCCAGGAAATTTCAGGCAGGGTGGCCGAACAGGCCGGTGGCGTTCCCGTGTACCTCCACCTGCACGACACCGAGGGCAAAGGGCTGGCCAATGCGCTCGCCGCCATGTCCGCGGGCATTGCTCATTTCGAGACCGCATTCGGCGGTATGGGCGGATGCCCCTTTATCAAGGGCGCTTCCGGCAACGTCGCCACCGAGGACTTGGTTTTCATGCTGGGGCAAATGGGTATCGCAACCGGAATCGATCCCTATCGACTGGCCGCGGTGAGCCGGGAACTCGAGGGCAGCATCGGCAAGCGGTTTGCCGGTAAAATGCACCATGTTCTCGATCGTGACGACATTAACATCTTGTAAATAGTAAAGAATTCTGGCCCAGAGGACCAGGTTTTAAACGCTGGAATCAAATAGGCCAAAACGGCTGGCCGGACTTGAGATAAAACCCCCGGTTGTCATCCTTCCCGACGGCGATATCCGTACGCACCACCAACTTTTCATCGTTTATCTGGCAACGCAATATCAACCGGCTTTGCCGAAAGTGCACTTGGGAAAACGGCAGGTGGGACAGTTGAGGCACATGCCGCCGTGGGACAGGGCGGCCAGGTCCCGCCTGCCCAGCCTTTCTCCGGCCAGCAGACGGGGCAACACGAGGTCGAAAATGGTGGCCTCATGGTAGAGGGCGCAGGCCGGAATGCCGACGATGGGAACGTCTTCCCTGTAGGCCAGTTGGAACATGGCACCGGGCAGCACGCCGCTGCCGTAGTAGAACGCCTCGACACCGGCCTGCCTGATGCCATACCGGGTGACATCGTCCGGGTCCACGGACATGCCACCGGTGGTGATGATCATGTCCAGTCCACTGTCGAGGTAATCCCTGACCGTGGCGGCAATGCGTTCACCATCGTCCGGCAGGATGGCGACGTCCGCCAGTGTCGAGCCGTAGGAGGCCAGCTTTTTTTCGACGATCGCTTCGAACCTGTCTTCGATCAATCCGTCATATACCTCGCTGCCGGTAATGACCAACCCGGCCCGTACCTTCATGAAACTTTGCACCGAAATCAATGGATAGCTCCCGCGCGCTATCGCCAGGGCCTGGTCCAGGGACTCCCTTTTAATAACCAGTGGTATGGCGCGCGTACCGGCCAGCGTCTGGCCCCTCGAAACCGGTGAATTGTTGTGAAGGGAGGCGCACATGACATCCGTCAGCATATTGAATTCCACCAGGGCCTCGACCTTTACCTTCAGCAGGCCGTCATAAGCCGCCTTGAGCTCCAATTTGCCCTCCCTGGGCTGATGACCGAAGATCGCCCCGGGTCCGGCAAGGGCGCCGGCCAGTTCCAAAACCGCCTGGTCTTCATGCACCTGTTCGTCGCTCAAATCGAGGATATAAAGATGGCGCTTTCCCAAGCGCATCAGCCGGCATAGATCACCCTGCTCGACCCTGTGCCCCTTGCGAAAGGAAGGACCCTTGTACTCGCCGGGCCTTATCTCGGTAATATCATGGGCCAGGGTCGTTCCAACCGCGTCCTCGACCTTGATTTTCCTGGAAACGAATTCTGGTAAATCCTTATTTTCAAGCTGCATGCTGAAAGTCTCCCCTGTTTCGGCGTCGATGGCGCCTATTGCCCTTTCCCTAATTTCAAGGTTGCATGGACAACATGGCGATTATAATAGCTTGTTGTTATGTTTAATACGATCACTCTGGTGCCATGCTCCGGATATCGTCCCCGGTGACTTCCAAGGGTGACGGCCATGTGGTTCGCCCCCCAGTTATGTTAGGCTTAACATAACTGGGGGCAAAAAAAAAGCAACCCATTGCACTTGACCGCTAAAAGATCCGATCGGTCCGGTCCACCCTTGTGATCACCTGAGTGTACTTTCCACTAATCTGCCTGAATTTCAAGTGTTAATTGAAATCATCCTTTAAAATTGGCTCTATATGCACTATAGCGATTGATAACGGGTACGACAAACGACGTAATCTTCTACCATGAAAAGGGGAAACGTGATGAATGGGGCTGAAATATTACTGAAAACAGCCGCCAGGGCCGGCGTAACCGTTTGCTTCAGCAACCCGGGAACTACCGAGATGCCGATTGTGGCGGCGTTTGACGCCGTTACCGATATCCGGCCCGTCCTGGGGCTTTTCGAGGGATGCTGCTCGGGGGCCGCCGACGGTTACGGCCGGATGACGGGAACACCGGCCATGACGCTTTTTCATCTGGGACCTGGGTTCGGCAACGGCCTGGCCAACCTGCACAATGCCCGGCGAGCCGGCACGCCCGTTTTCAACGTTATCGGAGACCACGCCTCCTGGCATCGGGGCGCCGATGCGCCGCTCACCATGGACATTGAATCTCTCGCCCACACCGTATCCGGGTGGGTCAGGACGGCCGCATCTCCCGACTCCCTTTCTCAGGACACGGCCGACGCTCTTGCGGCCGCCGGAAAAGGAATGGGCGCCACCCTGATACTGCCTCAGGATGTCCAATGGTCGACGGTTGCCGCTCCGCAGATCGTACCGGCTGAAGCCGATCCGGAAGCGCCCGATGCCGATGCCGTCCAAAAAGCGGCCCTGCTGCTGAAAAAGAAAGGCAACAAAAGCGCCATCATACTCGGGGGCTCGGGCCTGCATGCAACCGGCCTTCGGCAAGCGTCCCGAATTGCGTCGGCTTCCGGCTGCAGCCTGCTGTCGGAAACCTTTCCGGCCCGCATGGAAAGAGGCAGGGGGCTCCCCGCCGTGGCCCGTCTTCCCTACGCGCCCGCATATGCCTTCGATCGGCTTGCAGCCTTCGACACCATCATCCTGGCCGGCACCAGGGAGCCCGTGGCCTTCTTCGGCTACAGAAACGGCCGCAGCCGGCTGACCACGGAAGCACAGCGGGTCATACGCATTGCAAAACGCCCGGACAACGCCGGCAGGGCCTTACAGCTCTTGGCTGAAGCGCTGGAAGCCCCGCCGTTTCGTTACCAGCCTGCGGAAAACGCAGGCACGGGCCCAAAAAGCGCACCGGCGTTTCCACAGGGAAAGCTGAATGCCAAAAAGGTCAGTATCGTTCTGGCCTCCATGCAGCCGGAAAACGCCATCATCGTGGATGAATCCATCACCTCGGCAGCAGGCTATTACAAATACACCGCCGCCTCCCCCCCTTTCAGCCTGCTGACCTTGACCGGGGGCGCCATCGGCATGGGACTGCCGTGTTCCATCGGGGCGGCCCTGGCCTGTCCCGACAGACCGGTCATCGTTTTTCAGGCCGACGGGAGCGCCATGTACACCCTGCAGGCTCTTTGGACCCAGGCCCGGGAGAGCCTCAATGTCACAACGCTGATCTGCGCCAATCAGGCCTATAACATTCTGAAAACGGAATTCAAACGTGCGGAAAACCGGATGGCGGGAAGTCATTCGGCGCGCCTGATGGAACTCGGCCGCCCCAACCTTGACTGGGTGTCTATGAGCTGCGGCATGGGCGTGCCGGCCCGTGCGGTCGACACCGTGGAGGAACTGGTCACCGCCCTCGAGAGGGCCTTCACTGAACCGGGCCCCAACCTGATCCAGGTCAATCTTATTACTCCGGCGATTAAATAGCTCAATTCCGTCATTCCTGCGAAGGCAGGAATCCAGTAATAGGTACTGGATACCGGATCAAGTCCAGCATGACAGGGTAGGCTATTTAATTGCCAGGTCAAGATATGAGGACAACATGCTGACGTTAAACCCCGCACACCTGCAGTCGGTAATCGAAATCATTAATGACGGCCCCTTTTTCAAGCACATTTCAATGCGGGTGACGGAACTGGGCCTAGGCAGTTCGAAAGTTGTAGCCAAGATTACCAGAAAGCACATGAACCCGTTCGGCTCACTCCACGGCGGTGTTTATTCCTCTGTCATCGATACGGCCGCCTATTGGTCGGCCTACTGCGACCTCTCCGAAGATCAGGGGTTGGTTTCGATCGACCTTAAGGTCGATTTCCTTGCGCCCGTTCTCGATCAGATGGTTATTGTCAAAGGAAAAAGGGTTAAACCGGGTAAGACGCTATTTCTCACCGAGGCTCAAATGTTCGACCGAAACGGAAAACTGCTGGCCCACGGAACATCCAAGCTCATGGTGATCAACAACAAACAGACAATCAGCGATGTCGTCGACTATGTGTCCGCTGAAAGGGTGCCGCCCAAATTTGTAGAGGTCTGACACACCGCATAAAACCATCGGTCCACTCGGTCGGTAGCAGTCCCGATCGGCTTATGGTTTGAAACGCTCTGCAACGATTCCGGTGGATGCTCTCCCCGTCACGGTTCATGCCAGGTAGCCCCCATCGCAGGTGATGCAAATGCCTGTGGTAAAGGAAGCCGCTTCCGACACCAGGTAAAGCACGGCCCCGGACATTTCCTGCGGTTCGGCATGCCGCTGCATGGGGATTTCCTGGACCACGTGTTGATGAATCTCTTTGGATTCGAAAAGCGCCTTGGAAAAATCGGTTTTGGTCAGGCCGGGCAAAAGCGCGTTGACACGGATCCTCCTGGGCGCAAGTTCCTTGGCAAAGCCTTTGGTCATGGATATGATCCCGGCCTTGGTAATGGAATAGATGCCCTGCAGGGGTGCGGGCTTGACACCGTTTATCGAGGCCACGTTCACGATGGCGCCGCCTCCGGCCGCATCCATCAGTTTGGCCGCTTCCTGGATGGCGAAAAAAGGCCCTTTCAGATTGACGGCCAGGGTTTTGTCCCAGGCCCACTCCGGCGCCTCGGACATATTGCCGAAATAGGGGTTTGTGGCCGCGTTGTTGACCAGGATATCGAGTTTGCCGAATTTTTTCTCTGCAAACGCAAACAGATCGGAAATCTGCGCCAGATCACCCATATTGGCGGCACATGCCCATGCCTTGCCTCCCAGGCCCTCGATTTTTTCAACGACCCTTTCGAGCGCCTCCGCTTTGCGGCTGGCCAGAATACATTCGGCGCCCTGCTCTGCAAAACACAGGGCAACGGCTTCCCCGATGCCACGGCTGGCGCCGGTAACCAGGGCAACCTTTCCTTCCAAAGAAAAAGTAGTCATTATTACCTCCCTTTCCTAACTGTAGGGTTTATTGTTCGTCGACCAGTTGGATGAACTGCGGGATGAACACCTTCAGATCTTCAACGATGCAGATGTCGGAAGCATTGAAAATGGCGGCACCGGGATCACTGTTGACGGACACCACGAACCCGGCCCCGCGCATGCCTGAAAGGTGCTGTACAGCCCCGGAAATACCGCAGGCCACATACAGTTCCGGTGATACCGTGGCACCCGTCACCCCCACCTGCCGGCTGTAGGGCATCCAGCCCGCGTCGATAATCGGCCGGGAACCGCAGATTGCCGATTGGGGAAACTGCTCGGCCAGTCGACGGACCAGCTCCAGATTTTCCTCTTCTCCGATCCCACGCCCGGCAGCGACAAGCACCTTCGCCTCGGTCAGATCGACCCCCGTCTTCTCAGCCGGCCTGGTCGTAAGCTCCCCCCACCGCCGATCGGCAACGGCCACGTCCAGGGTGTCGACCTGCGCGTCGGCGGCTGCATCAGCTGTATGCGGCCGACAAGAACCGGGCTGCAGCGTCAGCACGGTCGTAGCCGCCTTGGGCCGGATGGCGGCCCGGATCTTGCCGCCGAAAATCGGCCGGTAAAACAACATGCCGTCCTCGGCTGCATGATAGCCCTCCACACCGGTTATGCATGCAGCGCCCAATCGCAAAGCCAATCCGGATGCGAAGTCCGCCCCCTGGGATGAATGCGGGACACACACGAACGACGGTTCCATGCGTTTCAGTACGTCGGCCAAAACGGCGGTGTAGAGCTCCGCACTGTAATCCCTTAGACGGGAATCTGATACCACAGCCACCGGCACGCCGCAGTCCGCCGAAAATTTTTCGGCGCATCCGCCGATATCATCCCCCAGAATAACCGCCCTGATGTCGACCCTGCAGGCGGACTGCATCTTACCTGCTAGCGTGACCAGTTCGTAGGCCGCCGGCCGTACCACACCCCGAACATGTTCGACGATGATGGTGATCGGACCTTTCATCCGTTTCCTCGTTTCAAGTTATCAGCGATCGTTCCCTTAAAATGTTAAGCAGTTGACCGGCCTTCTGCGCAGTGCTTCCCTCCAGGAAAACGGCATCCCTGGTTTTCTCCGGCAGGGCGACCCCTTCCAACGCCTGGGGAGAGTCTCCAGGGTCGAACACGTCCAGATCCACGATCTCCAGCTCGCGGCTGTTGGCCCGCAGCAATTTCGACAAGGCAGGGTATCGGGGGGTGTTGATACCGGTCTGGATCGTAAGAAGTGCCGGCAGCCTTATATCGCCGACCTCCCTGCAACCGCCTTCCACTTCGCGCTCCACGTACACCCTGTCGGTGCCTGCGGACAGGTCGATGGCGATGGTGCTGGTAACACAGGCCATGCCGAGATGGGCGGCAACGAGAGGGCCCACCTGAGCCTGCATCAGGTCTTCGGACATGGCGCCGGTCAGTATCAGATCATACGGCTGTTTTCGGGCATAGGCGGCAATGGCCGCTGCGGTTTTGAAAGCATCCACATAGGTGTCGGCCGCGGTCAGAATGTGAGCGCCGTTGTCGGCCCCCATCCCCATGGCCCTCCTGACGACGGCTTCCGCGCGCTCCGGACCGGCGGTAACGACGTCGATGACGGTATCCGGATAAGCCTCTTTGATACGTACGGCTTCTTCAACGGCGCACTCGTCGAAACGATTCATGGCATAGGTTGCCGCGCCCCCGAGGCTGACCCAGCCGGTTGCGTCATCGATGCTGACCGGCGCATCGGATTCGGGCACCTGCTTTACACAAACAAGTATCTTCATCATACTCAACACATGTCACGTTTGCGCGGGCCTCGGCAGCCCGCGGCCCGCACAAACGTGTTTCCAAAAATAAATTTCACTTATTTAAGCGTACGCAGGAGCATATGGATTAAAATAGCAATTATATCCCCTGACGGACGCCCATGTATAGAAATTTATTTTTACCAGTCGTAATCCTCCCGCTCGATGATGGTGGCCACACCTTGGCCGCCGCCACAGCAGGCATTGGCACAACCGTAACGTCCGCCTTTTTCACTGAGAATGCGCGCCAGCGTTCCTGTGAGACGAACGCCCGTGGCCCCCAGGGGATGGCCGATAGCGGTTCCGCCGCCCATGACGTTGACCTTGTCCGGATCGATACCCAGTTCCTTGATGCAGTTGAGGGCCACGATGCAGAAAGCCTCGTTGATCTCCCAAAAATCGATGTCGGAAGCCTTCAAACCGGCTTTCTCCAAGGCTTTTTTTGAAGCCGGGACAGGACCCTGCCCCATGATGGTGGGATCCACACCGGCAAAGCCGATGGACCGGATGGTGGCCAGCGGCTTGATGCCCTTTTTTTTGGCTGTTTCCTTGGACATCATGATCATGGAGGTTGCCGCGGCGTTCAAGGGTGAAGATATGCCCGCCGTGATCACCCCGTCCTTTTTAAAGGCCGGCCGCAACTGGGAAATGCCCTCTAACGTCGTATCCGCCCTGACGGCCTGGTCCGTGTCGACGGTCATGACGGATCCATCGGCCTGTTCGGCCTCGATAGGCAAAATTTCATCCTTGAAAAAACCGGCCGCCTGCGCTTTGGCGGCCAGCTCGTGGGAGCGAACTCCCCACTTGTCCATGTCTTCCTTGGTAAAATCGGTCTGAGCAAACAGCTTTTCGGCCGTCAGGCCCATGTTCATGCTGGTCATCATGTCCCAGTGCTGATACTCGGGCGCCATGAACAGGCTCATGTTGGGTTTGATGGCACCCCGGTCGAGGAGGTCCCCGCCCATGGGGACACGGGTCATATGCTCCATGCCACCCACCATGACGACGTCGGCAAAATCCATGGCGATCTCCATGAAGCCGATGTGAATGCCGGCCATGGCGGAGCCGCACTGCTGGTCGACCCCTTTGGCCGCAATGGTGTCCGGCAGGTTGGCCAAAAAGATGGGGTAACGGCCGCCAAAGGAAAACTGCTCGCTGACGCCGGTGGCACAGCCTACGATAAAATCGTCGATCTCCTTGGCATCGATCCCGGTCCTTTTGATGGTTTCGGGAAGCAGTTTTCCCAAAAGCTCATCCGCCCGCATCTTACCGAACCAGTCCCGGGCGGGATCGTTGGGTCTCGACCTGGATTGGGCGGTTCTCAGATATCCCGCAATAACGACTTCTTTCATGTTGTACCTCCTGAATGTTGGTTACGATTCACGACACTGTCCGACACGTGGTTTTAATTATTATAAAATTTCTTACCCGATTCAGCCATCGTCTTGATCATGCCGGCGGGTTTGAAATGCACCCCGTAGGCTTTTTCCAGCGCCACGAGCTTTTCATAGACCTTGTCGAGGCCCCACCTGTCGGCATAGCGCAGGATGCCGCCGCGGTAGGGCGGAAACCCCGTGCCGTAGATCATGGCCAGGTCCATGTCCTGGGGCCGGTCGCAGATGCCCTCTTCCATCATGTAGGCCGCCTCGTTGATGCCGTTGGCCAGCATCAGATCCACAATCTCCTGCTCCGGCACCTCCCTGGGGGTTACGCCATTGTCCGCATAATACGTTTTAACCACGTCGACCACTCTGGGGTTGGGCACGGGCGCATCACCACTGTAGTCCATGTAGCCGGCTCCTGTTTTGCGCCCATAGTCTCCGATCTGGTAGATCAACTCGGTCAACGGATGAACGGCGTAGCGTTCGCCCAGTTTTTTTTCGAAGGTTTTGTTGACGTGGTAGTTGATGTCGATGCCGGTGAGGTCGGCCAGGGTTGCCGGCCCCATGGGCATGCCGAAATTCAACATGGCCTGTTCCACGGCTGCGCCGTCCACGCCGTCGGCAATCAGATACACGCTGCCGCCCATCAGCCCGCCAAGCTGCCGGGAGACATAAAATCCCGGCCCGTCGTTGACGACGATGGGCACTTTCCTGATGGACCGGCCAAAGGCGACGCTGGTGGCAAGGGTGGCGTCCGACGTCTTATCGGCGCAAATGATTTCCAGAAGCTGCATGCGGTGGGCCGGATTGAAAAAATGCAGACCGATCATGCGTCCCGGATCGGCAAGAACCGACGCCAACTCCGTAATAGGCAGCGCGGAGGTGTTGGTCCCGAAAACGGTGTGTTGCGGGCAGATGCCCTCGAGCTGTTTCCAGATGTCCTGCTTGACCTGCATGTTTTCCAGGACCGCCTCGATGACCAGGTCCACGTCCTTGAGGTCCTCCAGATTCGTGGTCGTGCTGAGCTGGTTCGCCAACATGGCGTCGAGGTCCTGCGGCTTCATCTTCCTTTTCTTGATGGGGTAGGCAAACGTTTTTTTCACCGAGGCCACCCCTTTTTCGAGGGCTGCGTCGTTGATGTCCCAAAGCGTGGTCTGATAGCCGCCTTTCAGCAGCAGATTGACGATGCCCGAACCCATGACACCCCCGCCCAGCATGGCCACCTTCTTTATCTTCGCGGGTTTGACGTCTTTGATCCGCGGCAGCCTCCCGGCGGCACGCGTATTCAGGAAAATGCCGATGAGATTCTTGGCCACATCCGACACCGCGCAATCGGCGAACAGGTCCACCTCCCGTTCCAGATCGGTGTCGATGTCATAGCTCAATCCCCGGTCGATGGCCTCCACCGCCTTCATGGGGGCGATGTACCCCTTGGATTGGGCCGCGGTCATGGCCTTGGTAACATCCATCACGGCCTTTTTCTCGGCGGCACTGGGCAGCCAAAAGTGCTGGTTGCGGGTCATCCGGGCTTTGCGGTTCAATTCTCCGCTCAAAAAACGGCGCGCGGCGGCCACGGCCGTCTCCACCAGATTATCCGCACCCACAACCTGATCCACCAACCCCCACCGGTGGGCCTTCTCCGCCTTGATGGGCTTGCCCATGGTAATCATTTCCAGGGCATAGCGCAGAGCGATCAGGCGCGGCAGCCGCTGGGTGCCGCCGCCACCGGGAATCAGGCCGATCTGCACTTCAGGCTGTCCCAGGTTGATGCCTTCCGCCGCAACCCTGTAGTGGCAGCCCATGGCGATCTCGAGTCCTCCGCCCAGGCAGTTGCCGTTGATAGCCGCCACCACCGGCTTGGGTCCGGTCTCGATGCTGCTGATAAAACGCGTGCCTTCCAGACCCAGCCCCAGGAGGTCCTCCTTTTTCTTCACGGTCAGAATCTGGGTGATGTCCGCGCCGGCGATGAAGTTCTTGCCGGTACCTGTAATCACAATGGCCTTTATCGCATCGTCCTCGTAGGCTCCTGAAAAGGCCTGGGCCAGTTCCTCCATAAAGTGTGGGGAAAGTTGGTTGACCGGTGGGTTGTCCATGGTGAACACGGCAACCCCGTCATTGACCGCCACGGCAATGGTTTTAAAATCGGTTTTCATAATCACTCCTTTTTTTGTTGCCCGACAGGTTCGGTCCTGAATTAATCAAAAAAACGCCTTCATCCCGAAGTCGCGAAAACCTGATTCCGCTTTACTTCCCTGCAGACTTTTCCAGCTCTTCCTGTCGCAGCACCTTGCGCAGAATTTTACCGACAGCCGATTTGGGCAGCTCTTCACGGAACTCGACTATTTTGGGCGCCTTGTAGGCGGCCAGCTTTTCCCGGCAAAACGTCATAATCTCCTCTTCGGTGGCGCTTTCGCCGGGTTTAACCACCACGAAGGCCTTGACCGTTTCCCCCCGGTAGTCATCCGGTACCCCCACGGACACGGCATCGGCCACCTTGGGGTGTTCGAAGAGAACCTCGTCGATTTCCCGGGGGTAGATGTTGTAGCCGCCGGCAATGATCATGTCCTTCTTGCGGTCCACGATGGCAAAGTAGTCGTCGTCATCCTGCACCGCTATGTCCCCGGTGTACAGCCAGCCGTCCTTGAGCTGCCCTGCGGTTTCCTCGGGGTTGTTCCAATAGCCTTGCATGACCAGAGGGCTCTTGATGATCAACTCGCCCCGTTCACCCCTGGAAACATCCTCGGTGCCATTTTCGATATCCACAATTCTCACGTCCGTGTCCGGAAAGGGAATGCCGATGCTGCCGGCCTTGCTCATGCCCATCAGTGGATTGGCGATTCCCAGCGACGTGGTTTCGCTCATGCCCCAGCCCTCCCCGTAATTGACGCCCATGTCCTGAGCCTGTTCGATGAGCTCCAGGGGCATGGGGCCGCCGCCCGAATTGAAAAGGCCCAGCCTCTTGGCCAAATTGATCTCGGTCGCCTTGGGGTGGTTGATGATGGCGTTGATCATGGTGGGAACGGCCGGAAAGAAGGTAATCTGGTCGAAGCCTTCCAGGATCCCCATGATCTCGTCCAGCTCGAAGCGGGGGGCGATGATCTGGGTGGCGCAGTTGAACATGGCCCAGCTGAGGACGACGATGGTTCCGTACACGTGAAAGTACGGCAGAACCGCCATGACGCTCCTCTTTTCAGGCGGCGTGAGGCCGGTGGTGGCAGCCCCCCACAGACTGCACTGCATGGCGGCGGCCACCAGGTTGGCGTGGGTCAGTACGGCGCCCTTGGGCAGGCCGGTGGTCCCCCCGGTAAACTGGATCAGGGCCGGGTCGTCAACCGCTATGTCGATTCTGGGCAACGAGGTGCTGGTGGATGCCTCCAGCATCGTCGAAAAATGGTACCAGCCCTCCTCCAGTTCCAGTTCCGCCGGTGTACTCTGGCCAAAGCCGTCGATGTAGTCCGTCACCCGGGTGACGACGACCCGTGCGATATCGACCTCTTGGCACAATGCCCGGACATTGGGCAGGACCATGTCAAAGGTAATCAGCGTCGACACACCGGTGTTGGCGGTGAGGCCTTTGAGTTCCTCCGCCGTGTACATGGGGTTCAGGTTCACCACGACGGCTCCCAGGTACAGGGCCGCATAGTAGGAAATGATGTACTGGGGGCTGTTGGGTAGATGGACGCCGACACGATCGCCTTTCGCGACACCGGCCTCCCCCAGGGCATGGGCCATGCGCAGTATCTGCGAGCGCAGTTCCCAAAAGGTCAACACCGTCCCAAAAAAATTGGTGGCGGCCTTGTCGGGAAAGGAACTGGCCGGAAGTTTGAGCAAGTCATGGGCCAAAATACTCGGGTAGCGGATGGTCTCCGGAACATTCCAGTCATAGTGCCGTTGCCATGGTCTAGATTTCATACGATTTCCTCCTTAGCTCTTCGCTTTCTCGGCTTCTAGCGTGGTTGCCAGAAAAACGTTCCGAATGGCGTGCATGGCCCTCCCTGAAATTTTCAAGGGGCACATCGTTAATATTCCGCATGGCCGTCGCTGTGCTCGGCCGGATTGAAAATATCAGGGACGGCCTCTATTTCGACTTTCAATCGGAACATACTTATGGCAAGGGCTATAACCCGCGGCGATTACAGCCCGCCGAAGGCTGCTTCCGATATCTCCACCGCGGCTCCGGAGCCTTCCAGGACGGCGTCCATCTTGCCGCCGGCTACAGGCAGCACCGTTTGGATGAAAAATTCGGCGGACTTGATCTGGCCTTCATAAAAATTGACGTCCTTTTTCTTGGCGCCCTTGCCCAGCTTGTCGGCTGCGATCGACGCGCGCCACAGCAGCATCCAGGCCATGATCACATCGCCCATGGCCTCCATAAAGGGGAAGGCGTGGGCAAAAGCGGTTTTGAACGCCGGCGATACGCCCATCTTCCCCAGGTGCATGGCGGTTTCACCCAGCCGGTTCAGGGCGTGTTCCACCTTAGCGGCCAGCGCTGCCGTCGCTTCCTGCTCCTTTGCAGCCGCAATGGCCTTTTGAACCTCGCCCATGAAGTTCATGAAGACTTTGCCCTCCTGCATGCCCAGCTTGCGGCCCAGCAGATCCATGGCCTGGATACCGTCCGTGCCCTCGTAAATAGAGGCAATCTTGCAGTCCCGGGCCAGTTGTTCGACAGGGTACTCGCGCGTGTAGCCGTACCCGCCGTAAACCTGCATGGCCTCGATGCAGACGTCGAAGCCGCGCTGGGCACAATAGGCCTTGACCAGGGGCGTCAAGAGATCGGCCAGGCCCTGGTAGAATGCCTTTTCCTCCTCGTTTTCAGTGGTTTCCAAAATGTCAAAGCACCGGCCCACGTAGTAGACGAAGCTGCGCATGCCCTCGACATGGGCCTTCATCCCCAACAGCATGCGCCGGACATCCGGGTGACGGATGATCGGCACCTGGGGGGCTTCCTTGTCGGCAAGGTTGTCCATATCACGCCCCTGAAGCCTTTCCCGCGCATAGTTCACCGCGTAGAGGTAAGCCGTCGTGGCGTGGTTGAAACCCTGGAATCCTACTCCCAGGCGAGCCTCGTTCATCATGTAAAACATGATGTGCATGCCCTTGTTCTCCTCTCCGAGCAGAAAACCCCGGCAGCCGCCCTTGCTGCCCAGGGAGATGCTGCAGGTAGCGGAGGCGTGGATGCCCATCTTTTCCTCGATCCCGGTACAGACCACGTCATTGGGCTCACCCAGGCTGCCGTCCGGGTTCACCCATATTTTGGGAACCAGAAAGATGGAGATGCCCTTGGTGCCGGCCGGCGCCCCTTCGATGCGGGCCAGAACGGGGTGGATGATGTTTTCGGCCAGGTCATGCTCACCGTTGGTGATGAAAATCTTGTCGCCTTTGATGGAATAGGTGCCGTCAGGGTTCTTTTCAGCCGTGGTTGTGAGGGCGCCAACGTCTGATCCCGCGTTCGATTCGGTGAGCAGCATGGTCCCTCCCCAGACACCGGTGTACAGTTTTTTCAGGAACAGATTTTTCTGCTCCGCCGTCCCGAAAAGCTCCACCATTTTACCCGTCCCATGGCCCATGCGGGCGTAGTTGACCAGGGCGTAGTTGCCGCCGGTGATGTATTCGCTGGCGGCAAGACTGATGAGATTGGGCAGCCCCTGCCCCCCCACTTCAGGGTCTTCGGTCAGAGACGTCCATTCATTTTCGATGACCAGTTCATGCGGACGGCGAAAGCACTCGGGCACCTTGACCTGCCCCTTTTCGAAGGTCAGGCCGATTTTGTCGCCTTCCGCATATGTGGGCAGGAGTTCCTTGATCGCAAAGCTGCGGGCTTCTGAAATGATCATGTCGAACACCTTGCGGTTCAAATCCGCAAACTTGTCGTGTTTAAGCAGGGCTTCCGCGTCCAGCTGCTCGTAAAGTGCGAATTCAATATCGCGGCGATCTGCAATTACCTGTGCCATTTTCTATCCTCCCGATTTAAATATTTTTTGCGTTTTTTAGACCCAAGGGCCGATTATAGTTTCGACTTTTCGATAATGCGCATGGCGGCCCGCTCCAGAATACCGGTGACGCCGCCAAGCACCTTGAAACGTTCGTCCTGCGTCTGGCCATGGTAGAAACGATAGTAAATCTGCTGGACGATGCCCGCCAGTTTGAACAGACCGAAGCAGTAGTAAAAATCATAGTGCCGCATGGATCGGCCGGAAAGGCTTTCGTAGCAGGCCACCAGTTCGCGGCGCGTCAGGGCACCCTGCGCATTGGTGGGAACCGTCCGGATAAGTTGCATCTCTTCAGGATCGCCTTCCTCCACCCAGTAGGCCAGGGTACCGCCCAGGTCCATCAGGGGATCGCCCAGGGTGGTCATTTCCCAATCCAGAACGCCGATGATATTCAAAGGATTTTCCGGATCGAGCACCACGTTGTCAAATTTGTAGTCGTTGTGGATAATGCACGGCGAATCGGTATCCGGCGGCATTTTCTCCTGAAGCCAGGACATCACCGTCTCGGCGTCGGGCACGTCGGGCGTGCGGGCGGCCCGGAAGCGCCGGCTCCACCCGGTGACCTGGCGCTCCACATACCCCTCGGGTTTACCGAAATCCCCCAGCCCGATCTTGTCGTAATTCACGTCGTGCAGCGCATAAAGCACCTGCATGAGGTTCCGACAAAGCTGCGTTACACCATAAGGCTCCAGGCCCAGCGAGGACGGGATCTCCTTTCTCAGAACAATTCCCTGAATCCGATCCATGACATAGAAGGGACACCCCATCACAGCAGGATCCTCGGTGTAAACCAAGGGCTGAGGGCAGTATGGATATACCGGTGCAAGGGCTTTTAGCACCGTGTACTCCCGCTTCATGTCATGGCCCGATTTGGGTTTGGTGCCGAACGGGGGGCGGCGCAGCACCATTTCCCGGCCGCCCATGGTGATAAGATAGGTCAGATTCGACGCCCCGCCGGGAAACTGCTGGACGGTCATCTCCCCCGCAAGGCCGGGAACGGCCCCGCGCAGAAAGGCCTCGACCTTTACGGCGTCGAGCGCCTCGCCCTTTCTTACCGCGGCGGCTTGATCGATGTGCTCCATCATGGATAAGCTTTCCTTCAATTTTTAGCCGCTCAACTAAACACTACTTCCCATTCTATACTGCTTCTAGAAGGGACCAGGGGTCCAGGGTTCAAGGATTCGAGTGGAAAAGTAGCCCATAGCTGATGGCTGCCAAAAGCTAACAGCAAAGAGCATTCACCTGAATAACAACATCGCAAGTTTCTGGATAGAACCACCGGTACCTTCCAAGGATCTTCCCTATTTAGCCATGTTGTTTATGCAACCTCGGGGTTCACTTGGCCCCTCGGCCCCTGACCCCTCGAATCCTGCTTACTTGACCACCTTGCCTTCGTATTCCTTCAATATCCTGCGGGCCACCGATACCTTGTGGACCTCATCGGCGCCGTCGTAGATTCGGGATGCGCGTTCGTGGCGGTAAAAGAAGGAGATGATCGTGTCGTCCGTCATGCCCAGCCCGCCGTGCACCTGAAGGGCCCTGTCAATCACCTTCTGCATGGTGTTGGCCACCACGAACTTGATCAGGGAAATATCCTGGCGAGCTTCCTTGACGCCCACGTTTTCAATGGTCCACGCGGTGTGCAGCACCATCAGGCGGGCCGCCCTGATTTCGGCCGCACATTCGGCAATCCATGACTGGATGATCTGCTTGCTCGCCAGGGTTTTCCCGGGGGCGATGATCCGTGTCATCGCCCTGTGGCACATCAAATCGAAGACCCTGTTGCAGATGCCGATCCAACGCATGCAGTGATGAATCCTGCCCGGGCCGAGCCGGTCCTGGGCAATGATGAAGGCCTGCCCTTCGGGGCCTAGCAGGTTTTCCTGCGGCACACGGCACGACTGATAGAGAATTTCGCCATGACTGAAATAGTCATCCCCGGCATGGCCCATCACCGGAATGTTGCGCACCAAATTGAAGCCCGGTGTGTCCGTGGGGACGATGATCATGCTCGTACGCAAATAGGGGGCCTCATCGGGATTGGTCACCGCCATGACGATAGCAAATGCCGCTCCGTCGGCGGAAGATGTGTACCACTTGTGGCCGTTGATGACATAATCGTCCCCGTCTTTGATGGCGGTGGTATCCATCATAACCGGGTTCGAACCGGGAAGGTCCACCTCGGTCATGGAAAAACAGGAACGAATCTGTCCATCCACCAGCGGCTTGAGCCACCGCTTTTTCTGCTCCTCCGAACCGTATTTGTAAAGGATCTCGATATTGCCCGCGTCCGGCGCCTGGCAGCCGAACGCCAGAAATCCCAGGGGAGTCCCGCCCAGAACCTCCGAAACCAGGCCGTGTTCGACAAGGTTGAGCCCCATGCCCCCGTACTCCTTGGGATGGTTGGGTGCCCACAGCTCCATCTTTTTAACCATGGCCTGCTTCTCCCTGATAACCGGTATCATACTGCTGGCGTCTTTGGTAAGAAACTCGGGCTCGAGGGGAATGAGTTCCTTTTCGACAAATTCTTTCATCATCCCTAAAATGGTCTGCATTTTCTCGGAAATAGTGAAATCCATGTTACCTCCTCCTCGTTAGAAACAGTCGCTCGTTTTTCCAGACCGGATCAATCCCCCACCGGTTTGATCCGTGAGCCGATCGGGTACCGGCGACGGTTTCCAATGCAAATAAATGTTCGTGTTCCGGGTTTATCTGAGTTCGCTGACATTCCAGCGGTTGCCTATATGTCTCCATCCGTTGCGTGAGGGTTGTCGTGAAAATCGATGCCGCAGAGTTTTTTGGCCGCCTTTTTCTTGGCCTCCATGTTCACCTTCCTTGAAATCATGATGCGCTGGGCCTGAGGCGAGCCGGCCCCGTGCATCGATTCCGTCAGGTAGCCTACCGCCGCCGTTCCCAGCGTCAGGTTTTCGATCAGCCGCAGGATGCGCGCGCGGTGTTCGGTGGGAACGTCAGGATGGGCCTTGTAGTATTTCTCGAGCCACGGCCCGACTTCCGGCGAATTGAAATCCTTTTCGCTCGGCAGCGTTACCATCAGACCGCCGGCGATATCCTGTGCCAGCCTGGAAATTTCATAGGGAAAACGCGTGACGTTGTGCTTGTGGATGTTGGCCAACAGCGTGTTCACCGAAAAGGTGCCGCTGGGTTCGCGGTGACCTTCGGAGGCACAGGCGATGCAGCCACAGTAGAGCGTTTCGTTCAGGTGGTTCATTTCGACGATTTTGTCCTTGATGTGGGAGGCATGGTCCGCCCGGTTGAACTCCGCGGCGGTCTGGGCGGCCCCGATGAGCACATCCCCCACACCAACCTTGCAGGCATAGCTCTGACGGTGGTAGCCGGCAAACACTTCCACCAGCTGACCGGCAAACGCATATTCCCGGCACATGAACACCCGCTCCCAGGGAACAAACACATTTTCAAATACCACCAATGCCTCGTGCCCGCCAAAAAAGGGGTTGCCCCGATCGATGAGGCCCTCCTCCAGCTTGCGGGTGTCACAGGATTGGCGCCCCATGATGTAAGTGATCCCCTCGGCGTCGCTGGGAAGGGCAAACGAAACAGCGTAGTCCCTGTCCGCCTCTCTCAGCGCAATGGTGGGCATCACGATGACCTCGTGAGAGTTTAGAGCACCTGTCTGGTGCGCCTTGGCGCCTTTGACCACGATACCGTCTGGCCGCTCCTCCACGATATGCAGGTACAGGTCGGGGTCTGCCTGTTTGTGCGGTGGAAGACTCCTGTCTCCTTTGGGGTCCGTCATGGCGCCGTCACAGGTGAAATCATTGTCCTGTACATATTCCAGGTATTTCAAAAACCGTTGATTGTATTCCGTACCGTGTTTCCGGTCGATGTCGAACGTCACGATCGAGAGGGCGTTCAGGGCATCCATGCCGACACATCTCTGAAAACAACAACCCGTCTCCCTTCCCAGAAGGCGGCCCATTTTGCTTTTCTTCACGAGGTCCAGAAGGCTCTGGTGTATGTGGGTGAAGCGGTTGATCCGTTTACCGCTGAGGTGGGAAATCGCGGTCATGAGGTCTTCGTGTTCGGGCCTGTGGGCCAGTGCGTACGTCTTGGCAACCGCCTGCATGGACGGCCGGATGATGGGATGATCCACCACGTTCTCAATGCGTTCGCCGAACATGTAGACCACCAGGTTCAATTTCCGCAGGCTGTCTTCATATTGTTCCGCAGTCATCATGGCCATGGCCTACCCCCTTTTGTTTCTGGTAGTGATAAAGTCGCCGATTAACCTGGATTGGCTGACACCGGCGGAAGATGCTCTTCCAGAAAATCCCGCAGACGATCCTCGTCCGCCATACCCAGCAGGCGTCCAATTTCCCGTCCCCGGTGCAGCAGCAGGAATATGGGCGTCCCCTTTATGGTGTACATCTGCTTGAAACCGTTAATGAAGCCTTCCTCCAACCGGCACACTTCCACGGAATCCGGATATAACCGGGAAATCGCTTTTAGAACCCCGGTCTGTTGTGTGCAGTCCCTCCCTCCGGGCGCACACATCAGCAATACCGGCTTTTCTGTTGAGAGAACCGCCGCTTCGAAATTGCTGTTGCTGATAATGTTTACCGGATAAATGGATGCGATCGTCGTGTTCATGAGATTCCCTGGAAATAATTGCCTTAAATATTTTCAAATACCATGCCAAGGGCCCCATTTTTCGCACAGAGAGCCAACAATCTGATTTTAAAAAATTATTTCTTACCCTCGTGGTTGCAACCTATGGTGATCCGTGCACTCATGTGCCATTTTTGGCTCATGTGCCATACCAATAGTGTGCCATGGCACATAATTGGCATTTTAACAAGGTGATTGATTTCTGCGCACCAAACAGGTAGGGTTTCTGTGAATTCTTTGGAAGGTACCTGTCAAGAGACATAACACAGCAAGTCAACCAGGAGGTAATGATGATCGTTGTCGCTAAATTGAAAGCCAAAAAGGGTTCTGAAAACGAAATGGAAAAAGTGCTTCGTGACGTCGTCCAAAAGGTGGCGGCCGAGGAAGGCACACTGGCCTATACCCTGCATCGCTCCCAGTCGGACCCGTGCACCTTCATGTTCTATGAAAAATACACGGATGCAGGGGCGTTGAAAACCCACAGTGCAACCCCGTATTTCAAAGCCATGTTCGCCGCCCTGAAAGATCTGATTGAAAGCCCGGCCGAAATCGAAATGTACGAAGAGCTGGCCGCCTTGAACCGTTAATCCCTAACAGGTAAAGGGACACCCAAGGCCGCTTATATGTGCATGCCGGGTTTGTCCCAATGTTGCCAACACCTGAGAGCAACCAACTCAAACCTGAGTTGAGCGTTTCAAATTTTAAAAATGCTCAAAATAAACGGATATAACCCATCCCTAAGAGTCGAAACGCTCAACTTAGGAAGTACCATGTTGTCGATACAACCATGGGGTTTGTTCAAGCACGCTGCCGGCTCGATGCAACAGGGGGCGACAGTGTGGGTCTTGCTGCTGGCCCTTTTCTGTTTGCAGGCGAGTCCCGTCTGCGGAGCGGACCAAGAGCCGGCCGCAACCCGCGACGGCTCGGGAGCACCGGCCGAAAACCAAACGAAAAAAACCTACAGCCCCTTCGCCGGCATGGAAAGAAACGGCCTGATTCCCAAAAAGCAATTGCCCGGCGACATCAAGAACCCGGGCCGCTGGCGCTACGTTCCGGAAGGACGGATAAAGCCGGGGAATGTCCTGGAACGGCTTTTGGTCAGCAGCTTCATAGCGCCCATGGTCTTCTACTCTCAGGATGTCGGCCTCGGCGGAGGCGTCGCCCTGACGGATATCGATTTCCGGCAGCAGCGCCGGCGCGAGTTTGCCGGCATCTTCCTGTCCCACACCACCGAAGGTCAGCAGCACTATTCCATGGTGTGGCAGCGCTGGCTCAATCACCGCGAAATCGAGGGCGGTGGGGTTGCCTTCGAAGAAAGAAGCTGGGTCCGGGCAAGGGCCGGATACGCCCAGACCCTCACTGTCAGGTTTTTCGGCCTGGGACCGGACACGTCCGCCGACGACGAGACCAGCTACACAAACGAGGTGACTTACAGCGGCGTCCTGCTGCAGCAGTCATTCCCCGAACCAGGCGACAATCCCGTTTATCGCCTCGGCTTGAATGCCGAACGCCACAACCTTTCCAAGGGCTATGTCGGAGGCGCACCCTCCACGGATGAAGCGTATCCCGGCCTCTTCAGCGATGGCGACCATTACGACATGGTCAGCTTGAACGCCATGTTGCGGTATGATTCCCGGGACAGCCAACATGCACCCTACAGGGGCGGACTCCTCGAGCTCAGCCTGGACGGCATTCCGTTCCAGAGCAATGAAAGCCCCGCCGCCGTCTCTCGGTTGGAGGGCAACTGGGTTTTCAAAACCCCCGGCGTGTTCCATGACAACGGAAACGGCAACGAAGAAAACCCGCCCACCGATGTTATCGCCATCGGAGGATTCGTGAATGCCGTCCATGGAAACCTGCCCTTTTGGGCCCTGCCGAGTTTAGGGGGACGGGACACGCTGAGGGGATACATCCAAAACCGCTTCACGGACAAATCCGCCTGGCATGCCACCGGCGAATACCGCTTCTGGGTGCTGCCGCGCGGATTCAACGTAACCAGGACGATCCGGGTCGAACGGGTGGGCCTTGCATTGTTTTACGACATCGGCACGGTGGGCGGCAGCATAGAAGACGCCTTTGCCAGCACCATCCACGACAGCTACGGTGTCAGTTTCCGACTCTCTTTGGAACGAACGGCTCTCTTCCGCGCCGACCTGGGCTTTTCGGACGAAGGTATGAACTTCACCTTTGCCTACGGCCTGCCATTCTAGTGTTGGGTTTCATTAAAAACAAACCTACGGCAATCCGTATGATAAGCCGTCACTTCCTCATCCGGCGAACGAAGCTTTCACCTTGTCGATAAAAAACTCGGTCTGCTTGGCCGCTCTTTCTTCCAGCGCAACCGGATAATCGTCGCCAAAAGCCCAGAGGATCTCCTCCAGGGCATAATGCGTCTTGATGTTGACCCCCCGTGAAGCACCGCGAAGCTGCATAAAACACCCGGGGCAGTAACAGGTGAGGTCGTTGACGCCTGTATTCAGCACCTGCGCTATTTTTTTCTTGGTCTCCTTGGCCCCCTCACCCAAATCGTAATTGTTTCTAAGGATGGAAACCGTACCACAGGTCAGATTGTCGCCCCGATTGTTCTCGAGTTCTACCACCGTCATGCCAACGGCCCTGTGCAGACCTCTCACCGCATCCATGAACCCTTCTCCCAGCTCGCTTCCGTAGCAAGCGTCGGTCAAGGCCACCCTCCGATCGATGGGACGCGCAACCTCGATGCTGCCGTTCGTATACTTTTCCCAAAGCCACTCCCACACCGATACGATTTCAAAAGGCAGTTTGACACCGTGATAATTCGGCCAGATATTCCCCAGATAATTGGCGCAGGATCCGCAGTAGCACACCAAACGCTCCGTATCGAGGCGTTCGAGCATTGCCCGTGTTCGTTCGACGGTCTCGGCAAAGGCCTGATAGTCGCCGTACCGGTACGCCAGTTCTCCGCAGCACGCATTGCGCGGAGCGTATTTGGGAACGTCCGCAAACACCTTCGAGTGTTCGATACCGTAAGGAATCTCCCGCCCGACGCAACCGATGAACAGCACCTCACGGCTTTTTGAGGGAAGATGTTCCCATGTATCCAAAACGGCCTTCTCCTTTGCTGTCTCGGTAAGATAGACATCCCCGAACAGGGAGGCTTTCCCCTTGCCTGTCAAAAGGTAGTCCACATAGGGAGGGAGGCCCTTTTCCTTCACCTGGTTTTTCTCGGCCGCGCGCTCCATGATGAGGGCGTACGGCTTAAGGCCGTGGGGGCAGTATTGATTGCAGTTGAAGCAAAACGTGCACGCATTCAACACCCGTTCTGTTTCATGGCCCTTCAACAGCCGACCCATTTCCGCCCGGGACGCCTCTTTTTCCATTTTCATAACCGGACATCTCTGTAAACAAAGGCCGCACGTTTCACAGGTACTCAGACTCTTTCCTTCGGGGTCGAAGGCATCGATGTAGGTCTTGGCAGTCATTGAGTCTCCTTCGTTTTTCACGGTGTAAATACCACCGCTTCGATTCATTATACCGGTTGTCACAAATATGTTCCGATACCAATTGTGTTCATAAGCAAGGTATCATGATTGGAAACAACCCAATCCCGATTACGATTTCGATTCGCAGCAGGCTGCCGGAAATGCGCCCCCAATCGCGCTTCAATTTTACCTTGGACGCGCGAGACCGTATTTATCGATACGGCGATAAATGGTGCGGCGGCTGATGCCCAGGTTCCGGGCGGCTTTGGCGACGTTCCAGTCGGTGTTGCCGAGAGCGCGTTCGACAGCGTGCCGGTCCTCCCGCTGCGATTTCATCTCAACCGGCCTCCCTCTGGGGGTGTGGTCGCGCATCTCCCTGGGCAGATGCCCGACGTCGATGGTGCTGTCGTGGCACAGAACGAACGCATGCTCCACCGTGTGTTCCAGTTCGCGCACGTTGCCCGGCCAGTTGTATCCCATAAACACATTCAGGACTTCATCGGAAAAGGATTGGATCTCCTTATTAAAATCGCGGTTGAAGGAGCGGCGAAAGTGATCCACTAAAAGGGGAATGTCACCCAGACGCTCCCGCAACGGTGGAAGGGCGATTTCCACGACCTTCAGCCGGTAGTAAAGATCCTCCCTGAAACTACCTGCGGCAACGGCGCTTTTGAGATCCCTATTGGTGCAGGCGATTATCCTGACATCCGCCTTCATGGAGGTGGGATCGCCTACCCGTTCAAAGGTCTTCTCCTGCAGAAACCGGAGCAGCTTCAATTGAATCAGGGGTGAAATATCGCCGATTTCGTCAAGGAAAATCGTACCGCCGTCCGCTGTTTCAAAGCGCCCCGGAGAACTTTTTACCGCCCCTGTAAAAGCGCCTTTGACGTGGCCGAACAGTTCGCTTTCCAAAAGGTTTTCCGCCAAAGCAGAGCAATTGACCGTAACAAACGGTTTGAACGCACGATTCCCGCCGTTGTGGAGCGCTTTGGCTACCAACTCCTTACCGGTCCCGCTTTCGCCTGTTACCAGCACCGTCGTCTCCAGATCGGCGAGGTCTTCGAGAAGCTTGTAAATCTCCTGCATCCGGCGATTTTTACCGATGATTCTTTGAAACCGATGCCGCTCTTCCAACTCCTTTTCCAGTTCGTTGATACGGGTGATATCCCGGATGACCAGCACGGCCCCCATAAAACGGCCCGCACTGTCCAAGAGAGGGGAACTGGAAACATCCACCTTTTGCATGGGATGCGAACCCCCGGCGCATTCGATCTGGTAGCCCTGCACCGTGGTTTTGCGATTCAGGGTTTCCTGAAGCACTTCGTGGCAGGCATGGCCGCACCCGACCGGGCATTCGGTGAACACTTTCCCGACGATACGACCCAAATCGAAACCGCAAATCGTTGCCGCCGCCTGGTTGGCCTCGATCACCTCGAGGTTGGTGTCTACCGTAATGATGGCGTCCCTGACACTGCGAAAAATGGCCTTGAGGCGGCTCCGCTGCCTGGCAACATCCTCTTCGGCCCGCTTTCGCTCGGTAATATCGCGCACGATGCTGCGAAAGCCGATGGGCATGCCGCGTGAATCTTTTTTCAGGGATATGGAATATTCCAGAATCTTTTTTCTGCCGGTGCCGGTAAGGGTTTCGAAAATGAACGAACGCTGGGGGACACCCGTGGAATACACGTCGTTGAAGGCGATGTAACAGGCCTCGGCCGCCGTTTGATCGGTCATTTCACGATAGTTCAGGCCGATCAGCCTTTCCCGCGGGGCCTCGAATATCCTGGCGATGGCTTCGTTGATGAAAATGGTGTTTCCTGCCAGGTCGTTCTCAATGTAGCCGTCCTCGATACCATCGAGGACGGTTTTGTAGTTCTCTTCCGATTCCTGCAAAGCCGCTTCACGGGCCTTGAGGGCACTTATGTCCTGAAGGGAGCCGATGGTCACGGGCGGGTCGTCGCCGGGGGTGAGAAGCGGCCAGGCGCCGGTTACCCACAAAAGCGTGCCGTTCCGACGGCGGACACGAAAAATCTCCGTTCCAGGAGGGTCTCCACCAGCCTGCAAACCCGCTTCCGGTTCAAACGGCCGCCAATCGGCGGTATAAACGATGTCGATAAACGCACGACCGATCAGATCCCCGGGGTCATCGTATCCCAGCAGTGTCGCCATTGCCTGATTGACATTCGTGAACACCGTGCCGGTCAGCACGTAGGCAGGCTCGACCAGGTGTTCGATTGCCTTTGCGGCGGCTTCCCAACCGCCTGCCGATCGCATGCGCTCCTCATGCTTATCGGGAGCGTCCGCCATCTTCCCCCCTTTCCACGACGCAATAGATGCCCCGCCCGGCCATGGCCGGCCCGAAGCACTTGTTGTCCGACAGGCAAGTGGCTTTGGCATGGTCACCGGACTGCCAGCGTTTGACCAGTCCGGGTTCGCGGATAAACGGCCGGCTCATGGAAATGTAGTCTGCCACGCCCTCCGACACGATGCGCGCGGCGACCTCTAAGGAACGGTTGCCACCGACCAGGATCAGAGGTACACTGGTTTTCCCACGAATGGTTCCGGCTTCCGTCTCAAAATACGCCTCTTTATCGGCCGAGTGGATGCCCATCCTGCTGGGGCTCAGCTTTCTATTGATTATGAGGCCGCCGCTCACCTCGATGGCGTCGATGCCTCCCTGTTCCAACATCTCCGCCACACTGGCTGCGTCCTCAGCATGCAGGCCGCCTTCCCGAAAATCCCCGCTGTTCATTTTCACCAACACGGGATAATCGCTTCCCACACGGTTGCGCACGGCCTCCAGCACCATGAGCAGCATCCGGGCCCGATTCTCGACAGTTCCGCCCAAATCATCCGTGCGCTGGTTGTACACGGGCGACAAAAACTGGCTGAGCAGATAACCGTGGGCCGCATGTATCTGGACACCGTCAAAGCCCGCCTCACGGGCCCTGTACGCCGCGGCGGCAAAGGCGTCCACCACACGGGTGATGTCGTTATCATCCATTGCCCTGCATGGTGCCCGGGAAAGGCCTTCAACAGCGGAAGGCGCCAGCGGTGTCTGCCCCGTCAGCTTATGAAAGGCGTGCAGACCGGCATGGGCGATCTGGGCCACAATGCTGCCCTGGTTGTCGTGAACCGCGGCGGTCATTTTGGATAGCCCCGGAACAAGACCGTCATCGTAGATGCCAAGCTGCCGCGATCCAGCCTGCCCCTCCCTGCTTACATAGGCATGACTGCTGATAATCAGCCCCACCCCCCCTTTGGCAAGCTCTACCATCAGGCTTGTCAGTTCTGGAGTTACGGAACCGTCGTCCCCGGCCAGGCCTTCCCACGTCGCCGAACGGACGAAACGATTGTTCAGTGTCATGCCGCTTATGTTTGTTTTTTCAAACAGTTGATCCGTGTTCATTGTGCATCTCCCTTTGCAGGTGGGGATGTCCTTGACATAGCACCTCTATTGCCTTTCATTCCTCTTCGTTAACGATTAGACCTTCCTCCCTGCCTCGAACCCACCGTGGACGGCGTCGAAAGCCAGGGCTATCTTGGCGGCGTCGCCCGCCACCCGACAGGGGATGCCCATCTTCTCGACGGGTTCCTGCAGCGGGTTGTGAGCCTCCGAACCCATCGCCAGGACCACGGAATCGGCAGGAATTTCCTCTGCCTTGCCGTCCTTTTCCACGACGACCCCGGTTTCCGTTATTTCCAGAGCCCTGGTTGACACACTGGTTTTGACCCCGATGCGGGAGATCTCCTGCAGCATCCCCCAGCGGGTGGAAAGACCGATGCCCTTGCCGATTCTTTTGAGCATTTCGATGAGCACGATCTCCTTGGTGCCGTGTGTGGCCATTGCCAGAAGGTCTTCGGGTGATTCGGCCCCGTTGACCAGCAGAAACTTCACCGCGTCTCCCGAAAGGGTTCCTTTTTCCGCCAGGAAAAGTGCGGTTTCCACCCCCACGGCCCCGCCGCCGATGACGACGACCCGCTTCCCGGTATATACCTTGTCCTGCAGCACGTCCCAGGCCTGGACCACGTGGGGAAGGCCGACGCCCTTGACAGGCGGTTTGATGGGACGCGCGCCGGTTGCCAGAATAACGCTGTCCGGATCTTCACCGGCGATGAGCTTTTCATCGACGCCCGTGTTCAGCGACACCTTTATACCGTTGACCGCCACCTGAGCAGCCAGGTCCCGGGCCAGTTCCGCGAACTCATCCCTTCCCGGGGGAGCCGCCGCCAGAAAAAGCTGCCCGCCCAGTCGATCCGCCTGTTCGTAGATCGTGACCTCGTGGCCGCATTCGCGGGCGGCCAAGGCGGCACTCATGCCCGCCGGACCACCGCCGACAACCATCACTCTCTTCGGACTATCGGTAACCCCGGCGCGGCACTCCAATTCATGGCCGGCTTTGGGATTGCACAGGCACTCCACGGCCTTACCCCTGAATATATTGTCGAAGCATCCCTGGGCACAGGCGATGCAGTGTACGATTTCGTTTTCCCGACCGCTCCTGGCCTTTTCAGGAAGAAAAGGATCGGCGATCAGGGAACGCCCCATGGCCACCATGTCACACACACCGTCGCCGATCATTTCCCTGGCAACAGCCGGGTCGTTGATCCGGTGGCTGGCGATCACGGGAATGTCCACCAGGTCCTTGATTCCCCTGGCCAAATAACCAAACACCCCGCGGGGAACGGAAGTGACGATCTGCGGTACCCTGGCTTCATGCCAGCCTACATTGATGCACAGGGCATCCACCCCCGCCTTAACCAGTGCCACGGCGTATTCCTGCAGTTCCCTGCGTCCCTGACCGCCCGGCATGAAATCATTGCCGTTCATACGCACGATCAGTGGGAAATCACCGCCCGTTGCGGCCTTGATTTTGCGCACGATCGTAAGACCGAAACGCATTCTGTTTTCATAGGTTCCGCCGTATTCGTCACTGCGCTGATTGGTCAACGGTGAAAGAAACTCGGAAATGAGATACCCTGTTCCGCTCAACACCTCCACCGCATCGAAACCGGCCTTTTTTACGCGTGCAGCTGCAGCCGCAAAGCTATCGATGATGCTGCCGATCTCATCGTGCCGTAGTTCACGCGGCACCTCCTTGGTGAGCCGGGAGGCGATGGGTGAAGGCGCCACCGGCTTGTTGCCCCCCATCAGAAAAGAAAAATTGTACCGACCGGCATGATTGATCTGCACGGCACTGCGCGCCCCGTTTTCCCTGATGCCGCCGGCAAGCTTCGAAAGGCCCGGTAGATAGGCATCATCATGCGCACCGATGTTCAAAGGAGACCCCGAGCGTTCATCGACGGTGGCAAAGCCCACACTGATCATGCCGACGCCCCCCCGCGCCCGTTCTGCATAAAATTCGACCATCCGGTCGGTCACTTCGTAGTTTTGCGCCATGTTCAAGTGCATGGCCGGCAGATAGATCCTGTTTTTGACCTCCAGACGGTTGATTCTGATGGGGCTGAAAATCGGATCCTGCATGCGTCTCTCCTTTCCGGCCGTTCGACCGGCATTCCTAATCCTCGATCGATTTTTCCAACCCTTTGAAAAACCGGTCTATTTTTTTTAGACTGCTTTTGCGCCTTCCTCTATTTTCTTGCCGGCCTTATTCACGGCTTCTCCGCAGCAAACGGCGGGCGTCTTCACCATAAGACATCTGTCTGTTTTGACCCCAGCATTGGGGTTCACGACCCCGGTGACAAAGGGATATCCCACTTCTTCATATATTTCCATACAGCGGTTCGGCTAACTCCCAATTGCCTGGCAACCTCGGCTTTGTTCCAACCACACTGGTCGAGAAGTGCCAGCAAGCCGGTCCTGTCGACGGCCGTTCTCCTTTTTGGAAAGCCGGCAACGCCGCCGCCGGTATGGGTTGCGGCAGGTCTGTATTCTGCCCGCCGCAGTTCAACGGGGAGATCGAACAGGTCGATTTCACCTTTCCGACACAGGACAAAGGCATGCTCGATCGCATTTTCCAGCTCGCGCACATTTCCCAGCCAGGGGTAATCCAGGAACAGTCGCATGGCCATCGATGAAAGTCCGCGGATGTTTTTTCCCGTCTTCCCATTCAAGCGATCGATAAAATAGGCCGTCAGCAGGGGTATATCCTCCTTGCGCTCCCTCAAAGGCGGCACGAAAATGGGAAACACCTTGAGACGATAATAAAGGTCCTCCCTAAATTTTCCCTCTTTGACCAGCCGGAAAAGATCCTTGTTGGTCGAAGCAATAACCCGGATATCGATTTTTATTCTGCGGGACTCTCCCACCCGCTCGATTTCCCGCTCCTGGAGGACCCTGAGAAGCTTTACCTGAATAAAAGGGCTGATTTCGCCGATTTCATCCAAGAGTATCGTGCCGCCGGCAGCCTCTTCGAAACGGCCGGCTCTGTCGCGAACCGCGCCAGTGAAGGCGCCTTTCACGTGGCCGAAGAGCTCACTCTCCAGAAGGGACTCGGAAAGAGCGCTGCAGTTCACCGCCACCATGGGTGCATCGGCCCGTCCCCCGTTGAAGTGAATGGCACCGGCCACGAGTTCCTTTCCTGTGCCGCTTTCTCCCTGGATAAGAATGGTTGCCTCGCTGGAAGCCGCCGCCCGTACGGCGGAAAAAACCTGCCGCATGGCATGACTTTTCCCGATAATTTTATCCAGGCGGTGCATCTCTGCCAAACGGAGACCGAACTCCTCCGCTTTCTTACGGGCTCGTTTCAGTTCGGTGAGGTCCGTAACCGTTTCTACGACCCCGATGACATCGCCGCTTTCATCTTTTACCAGGCGTGCGCTTTTCAAAACCGACACAGGGTAGCCGTTCTTGTGCCGCAGCACACACTCCTTGGCGTCCACCGCCCCCTTGTCGTAGATACCGCATTCCTTCACACCGGTCGGGCAAGTTTTTTCGATACAGAGATTGAAATTAAGCATGGCGCAGGAGCGCCCCTTGGCCTCGCCCTGCGTGTACCCCGATATTTTTTCCATGGATGGATTCCACGTGGTGATCCTCCCCTGACCGTCCAAGGTGAACACGCCGTCCGCCATGGAATCCAGTAGATAACCGGCAAACCGGGAATCCAGCCTCTCCTCCGATGTAGCGCCCATAAGCTCACTCTCGATACTGCACACGACGGTTCCCTGCCCGATTATATGCGGAAACACCGCAACATCAAACCGTTACGTAACGTTACCTCATAGCTATGCTCCCGTCGTGATGTTGTCAAATGCTTTTTATTGGCACAAAGATCGATATTTACGATTGAATGATCGTAACAGCGTGATTATCTTTTTCCAACAGACAGGATCACCTTGCTAAAAACCGGTGGGCCGTATACTGTCTCAGAATCGCAAGAGGTGCGTGCTGCGAAATAAAAATCGAACGAGGATACGGGGATATGCCGATTTACGAGTACAAATGTGAAAGCTGCGACAGCTGCTTTGAAAAGCTGGTTTTCAGCAGCGATGAAAAAGAGATTGTCTGCCCCTGCTGCGGGGGCGTCAAAACCAAAAAGCTGCTGAGTGCCGGAACGTTCGTGAGCGGGTCCGGCAGTGGGAGTGCCTGCGCTCCCAACGCATCCAGCGGCTTTTCATGAGCCGGTTGAAAATTGCGGCGGTCCGCCGCATATGACTTATGGAAGATGAAAACCTCCGGTCCCTCTATAAAACAGGTATGAGAGCGGCGGAGTCGCGTTTCATAATTCCTTGATTCGGGCACAGACGGTCATGTTTTGGCTGAACCGGCGGTGCTCGGTTGAAGGAATTATTTGGCCATGAGCTGGGTGATGGCCTTTTCCAGGCCGTCGATGGAAAGCTCGAACATGGGAAAAACGGTCCTGATGTGGTTAATCGTCTGGGTGTAGCGCCACATGTGTTCCTGAATCGGATTCAGCCATACGCTGTGGGAGAAGCTGTCCGCCAGCATCTGCAGACAGTCCATGCTCCTTTTGCTGCTGCGCTCTTCCAAATGGATGGATCCGTCGGCAGCCATCAATTCATAGGGAGCCATGCTGGCATCTCCGACAATGATCAGCCGCGTTTCCGGATCGTAGCGCAGGAATTCATCTATCCTGACAGGCAGCTTGTAGCGCGCCGGGTCTTTCCAGAGCGTGCCGTAGATGGTGTTGTGGAAGAAAAAGGTCTTGAGTTCCTTGAACTGGGCGCGGGCATAGTCGAAAAGCGTCTGCACCAGCTTCACGTAAGGATCCATGGACCACCCGCCGTTGTCGATGGCAATGATGACTTTCAGCCTGTCGCGCAGGTCCCGGTCGAAAACGATCTCGATCTCACCACCGTTGCGCATGGTTCTATAGATGGTTTCGTCGATATTGACCCGATCCTTGGGCCCTGAAGGGATCATGTTGCGCAGGCGCTTCAACGCCTCGCCCATCATCGCCTGGGTGAGAGGACCCGAGAGGGAATAGTCCTTGTAGCGCCGGTCCATGGCGACCTTTACCGCAGACTTGTTCCGTGACACGCCACCCACGCGCATTCCGCCGGGATGAAACCCGGAATGCCCCACCGGGCTGGTGCCGCCGGTGCCGATCCATTTGTTGCCCCCGTGGTGCGCCTCGGTCTGCTCCTTGAGCCGCTCCTTGAAGTACTCGATCAACTCCTCGGGAGAGAGTTTTTTCAGCTTCTCCTCATCCAAATCCAGAGCATCGGCTACCGCCTTGGGGTCCTTGAGCCACTCCTCGAGCATGGCTCTGGCCATCGCATCGACCTCGAATCCCTCGTGGTCCGGAAGCTCCGCGCCCTGAAAATGGTGGGCGAACACCTGGTCGAACAAATCGAAATAGCGCTCGCTCTTTACCAGAATCGAACGGGCCGATGTGTAGAAGTCCTCCAGGCTGCCGATCAGGTTCTTGTTCAACGCCCGATGGAGGGTCAGAAACGAGGTGGGGCTTACCGGCACCCCGGTTTCTTTCAATTTGTAAAAAAAATCGATAAACATAAAAAACCGCTTCGCGCTTTTTTAACAACCCACCTGCGCCGCTATATTATTCCCCTGGAAACTGAACTTCTGAGGGGTAGAGAAGTTTTATCCGTCATCCCTGCGCAGGCCGGGACCCAGGGCTTTCGGCTAACTGCTTCCTGGATAGCATAATATAGTTTCTACCATCGTTGATTAGAACAACCTTCGCCGTTCTGTCCGCTGCAGCGCCCTGTCGTAGTCCTGGCTCTTCTTAAAAAGTACACCCAGAAAGGGGACATCGCCCTTGGACAGTCTCTTGGGCTTAAAATCCGGGTCTGCCTCCAGTGCCCGGATCCAGTTGATCAGCTCGCGCGTGGCCGGCCTTTTTTCGACGGCGTCTATTTCCCTCAGGCTGTAAAACGTACCGATGGCGTTTTCGATCAGTTCTTCGTCAAGATCCGGAAAATGAACCCGGATAATCTTGCGCATCATCTTGGGGTCCGGAAAGGCGATGTGGTGAAAGTTGCAGCGCCCCAAAAACGGATCGGACAGGTCCTTTTTAGCGTTTGAGGTAATAATGATGACCGGACGGTTGCGGGCGGCGACGGTTTTATCGATTTCGATAATGTCGAATTCCATCTGATCGAGCACGTCCAGCATGTCGTCCTGAAAATCCGTGTCCGCCTTGTCGATCTCGTCGATCAGAAGGACCGTTCGATTCTCCGAAGTAAAGGCCTGGCCGATCTTGCCCATTTTGATGTACTCTTCTATGTTGCTGACATCCCTTCCGGAGTCGCTGAAGCGGCTGTCGTTCAGTCTCGTCAGCGTATCATACTGATAGAGGGCATCCACCAGCTTCATGCTCGACTTCACATTGAGGACAATGAGCGGCATCCTCAAGCTCTCGGCAATGGCATGGGCCAGCATGGTTTTGCCGGTTCCCGGTTCGCCCTTGAGAAGCAGCGGCATCTCCAGTGCCATCGAAATGTTGACGATGTTGGCCAACTCTTCGTCCAGAACATAACGGGTCGCCCCTGTAAATGCGCTACCATTTTCAATCGCTACCATGTATCAACCTCTTTTCTGATGATTTGTGAAATATCCCTGGTCAACATAAGCACCTTTTCCGCAAATTCAAGACTCAGGGTCCCGGCGCCGCAGCTCGGCGTTATCAGCGACTGGGACAGGATCGTCTCCCTTTCGATCCCCAGAGCCGCCATCGCATCGACTTTTGCATAAAACTGTTCTACCAGGGAGACGACCTGCCACCTGGTCTTCATGGCTATCAGCTTTACAGCGGTATTGCGGGTCTGGTCGTCGTAAAAAAGAGAGCGCCTCTGCGTCGTCCATGAAAGGCAGACTGCCAATGAGGACCGGTCGGCATTTGGCGTCGAAATATGTCATGCAGCCACCCCTAACTGTCTTATTTTCATCTACATTGAGACGTTGGTCAAAACGGCAACCGCTTGATCTGCGTGGATATCCCTATCATCTCAAAACGCATTGTCAATGAATTTAATGGGGCCGCATGTTGCGTTGACAAGCCGAATGTGATTCTATACCTCAATCTTGCAACCTTGGGGTATACGCTACAAATACCGCGCCGGCAGGCCGATGAATGCGGCCGGTACCAACCTTTTAAACGTGAGGTAGTTTATGACCGGAAACAAAAGCCGGATCGACTACGCCTCGTTGTGCGTGCATGCCGGCGAGGGGGTAGATCCCGCAACCAAAGCGTTGCGCCGCCCGATTCACATGGCCAACTCTTACGAGCTCCCCACTGAAATAGAAGACCTGTTGGAAGTATTCTCATGGGACCACCTTGACAAGTTCCAATACACCCGTGAACACAGCGCAACCCCCAGGCATCTCGAAGAGCGACTGGCCGCTCTCGAAGGCGGTGAGGACTGTGTGGTGACCGCCAGCGGGATGGGAGCGGTGTCGGCGCTTTTGTTCACCCTGCTAAATGCCGGCGATCACCTGGTGGCCTCGGAGGTCTGCTACACCGGCACCCAAAAACTGATGAGCACCCACCTGCCCCGCTTCGGTGTAGAGGCGACACTCGTGGACACCACCGATGTGGAAGCCGTGGCTGCGGCTATTCGACCGGAAACGAAAGCCGTCCTGGTCGAAACACCCGGGAACCCCCTGGTTTTTCTCAGCGACATCGAAAAAATTGCAGCCAAGGCCCACGCAACCGGTGCCGTCCTGATCGTAGACAGCACCTGGTCGGGCTTGATCGGCCAGAGCCCTCTGCGGTGCGGCGCCGATATTGTCATCCACAGTGCCACCAAGTATCTGAACGGTCATGGAGACGCTCTGGGCGGAGCCATCGTGGGACCCCGCAAGCTGCTTGCGGACGTCAGGGAATACGGAATCGTCCACCTCGGCGCCTGCATCAGCCCGTTCAATGCCTGGTTGATCATGAGAGGCCTGGTCACCTTACCCCTGAGAATGGAAAAGCATGCCGACAACGCCATCAAAGTCGCCGAATTCTTACAGACCCGCAAGGGCGTGACCCATGTCCGCTATCCCGGACTTGCCGACCATCCGCAACATGGTCTGGCCTGCAAGCAGATGGGCAACTTTTCCGGGATGCTCAATTTCAGCCTGGAGATCGAACTGCTGCGCAACTTCGAGTTCCTGAAGGCGCTGCAGATGATCAAACACGCCGTCTCCCTGGGCCACGACCAGAGCCTCATCCTTTTCATACCCACGGTCTTCTTTTTTGAAGACATGGTCAACTTCAATGAATCCCAGCAAAAAAAATATGCCAGGATCATGGGCGACGGCATCTACCGCTTCAGCGTAGGCATCGAGGATGCCGACGCCATTATCGCCGATCTGGAACAGGCGTTCGACAGGGTGGGGTTGGCCGGTTGATATGGTGCTTTGAAAAACAAACCCGCCACCTGCCAATCCAATGTTGAAACGCGCAACTTAGTTAAGGAGGTCGAATGAAACCGGGACGCCTTGAATTCCTGAGTTCAGACGAAGTCGAAAGCATCCGAAGCCGGACCCTTGAAATCCTGAAAGATACCGGCATCAGGGTTACCCTGAAAAAGATGCGTGATCTTTTGTCTGACCACGGCTGTACGGTGAATGAAAGCAGCAGGATCGTCAAATTCCCGGCTGACCTGGTCGAGCAGTGCATACGAAAGGCGCCGTCCGATTTTGTGATCTGCGGTGCCGACCCGGCGGTCCGCTTTCCCGTCGGTGCGGAAAAGCGGGTTTGGGCGGGCCTGGGAACCGCCTTCAGAATGCTGGATACAGAAACCGGCGAAACGGCTGAAGCCACCCATGGGGACGTTGAGAAACACCTGATCCTTTTCGACCACCTGGACAACGTATCCTGCAACCAGATGGACATCTGGGCCCAGGACCTGCCCATGCACACCATCCACGTGGAGGCCATCCGCACATGGGCGCTGCAGTGCACGAAGTCCATCGGCATGGGCGCCTATGGCGTCATGGCCACCACCGACATGATGGAAATGGTTTCCATGGTTATGGGCGGCCGGGACCGCCTGAAGGAAAATCATCCCTTCTGCGGCATCGTAAGCATCGAAAGCCCCCTGTCGAGCACACAGGCTCAGCTGGAGGGGCTCATGATCCTCGGTGAGCATCACATGCCCGCACTGGTATCGCCGGAAGCCATGGCCGGAACGACGGCTCCGGCCCCCCTGGCGGGCCTGTTGCTCCAGCACAATACCGAAATTATCGCCCATGTGGTCATGGCACAGGTTGCCAACCCGGGAGCCCCAGTCATGTACGGTACGGTGTCGACCATTGCCGATATGAAATCGGGCTTTCCCGCCCTCGGCTCCATCGAAACCGGCATGATCAGTGCCGCCTCCGCGCAGCTGGCAAGGTCCTACAACCTTCCGGTGCGCACCGTGGCTGGGGCCACGGACGCCAAAATGCTGGATGTTCAGTGCGGGTTCGAAAGGGCTCAGTCCATGCTTTTGGCTGCCATGGGAGGCGCCGACTACATCACCTGCGTCGGCACGCTTGAATCCACCAACCTCGGCGCCCACGAAATGGCTGTGATCGACAATGAGATCATCGGCAGGATCGAAAGGGCCCTCGAAGGTATCGATGTCAACGAAACCCTGATGGCCGCTGCGGATATTCAGCGTGTGGGGCCCGGCGGCAACTACCTGCTGGAGCCCTTGACACTGGAAAAATTCAAAAGCGAACATTTTATCCCACGGGTGTCGGACCGGGACCCGATGGAAGCCTGGAAAACGGCGGGCAGCAAGGGAATCGCAGACCACGCCCGGGCCGAAGTTTCCCGGATACTTTTGGAACACACACCGGTGGGAATCGATCCCAAGCTGAAAAAGGCCCTGAACGAATATGTCGAATCCGTAAAAAAACGCACGGTCGACGATTTTGAAGCCGCCGAATGGGGCCCGTAATTAATTGAGGACCGATACAGCTTCGGACCCTCGATTTATTACTGAACCCTTGGACCCTATTGGTGTAATTATTGGAAATAAAACCATCGCCGCTGAAAGTGCACTTAAAATAATATGGAAAACCAGCTTACCGAAGCACCCCTGACCTTCCGGGAAACCATCCTTTACAACCTGGCCGGCTTTTCGCTCAATGTGTACGACACCGTCATTGCCACCTGGATCATGTTTTTCTACATGCCCCCGGAGGGCAGCCACCATATCCGCTATATCCCCATGGCCCTGTTGGGCCTCATTCTAGCCGGGGGAAGGATCCTGGATGCGGTGACCGACCCGCTCGTCGGTTACCTGAGCGACCGCACCGTGTCCCGCTGGGGACGGCGCAAACCGTTTATTTTCATCTCCGCCCCTCTGCTGTTTATAGCCTTTGCCATGATTTGGCTGCCGCCCGAGGCCGATACCAGCTGGGTGAACGGATGTTACCTGGCCGCCATCTTGTTCGTCTACTACTGGGCGTATACCGGTGTCCTCATCCCCTGGTTTGCCGTGCTGCCCGAAATGCGGCAGGAAAACAGAAAGAGGGTCAAAATCGCCACCATCGGTGTCGCCATCGGCGTGCTGGGCGCACTGGCAGGGGGCGGTCTTTCCGGTCCTTTGCTGGAGAAAGCGGGCGCTTTCAAAATGGCGCTCATCCTGGGTGCGGCGGCCTTTATCGGCTCCGAACTCACCCTGCTTGGCATCCGGGAACACCCCTTGGAACGGCACACGGGCATGGATGCAGACGCCGCCGGGTTTTTCCGGGTTCTCAAAGAGGTGTTTGCGGATCGTCAGGTGATCGCCTTCTCGATTACGATCATGCTGGTACAACTGACCTACCAGCTGATGCTGATGAATGTGCCTTATTTCACTACCCTGGTCATGGGGCAGGATGAAGCGGCAGCCTCCATGTTGATGGGAAAAATCATCATTATCATGGCGCTTTCCACCCCCCTGTGGTATTTATTGCTGAGCAAATTTCCAAAACGGCATGTCTTCAGGGTCATTATGCTGATCATGACGGCCGGATTCATCCTCAGTTTTTTCATCGGGGAATTGCCCGTGGTGCCGCTTTCGTTTCAGGCCGTCATCGTTTTCGCCCTCGTCGCCGTTCCGGTGGGAGGAATGTTTGCCGTGGCCATCGGCCTGATTGCCGATCTGACCGATTACGACGAACTCAAGTCGGGCAGGAGAAGGGAAGCTGTTTACTACGGCATATACGGCATTGTCAGAAAAACCGGCTGGGCCTTCTGTTCCCTGATCATGATGGGTGTGTTTCGATGGTTCGGGTTCAGCGCCGAAAACCCCGCGGGCGTCAGGGTCATCTGGCTGGTGTGCGCCTTGGCCTGCCTGCTGGGCTTTGTTGCCTTCATCCCGTACAAGATCCGGGACAATCAGGAGGACACCCGGAAACAAATGGATCATGACAGGGCCATTTAAACATTGCCAGCTGATGATCGCATCCGTCTGCCTGCTGGCAGCCATCGACGCGGTCTGCGTGTGGGCAGGGACGCTTCCCGGCGCCGATGCGGAAACCTTTTCTACAACGGCAAGGGGAAAAAAAGATGGCGGCTGGCGGGGGCCGGTCAGGGGGTGGCATTATTACCTGGAGGACGGCTACCTCGGCATCGACAATTATGCGGAAAATATTGCCTTCAGAATCAACGGGCAGATCATCGGCGATGCCGGCCGTATCGATGCCGACGATCAACTGCAAACCGCGTTCCCGGGCCTTGACCAAAACAATTGGCTTTTTCGCAAATTGCATATCTCCGTCTACGCAAATTTTTACGACACGTTCGATTTCCGGGTGGGCATCGATTTTGCCAACACCAGAGACATACAGGATATCTGGATCCGTTACCTCGGTCACCCCTTTCTAAAAAAGATCAAGGTGGGCAACCTGAAGGAACCGTTTTCACTGGAGCATCTCACCAGCATCACCCGGACGACCTTCATGGAAAGAGCACTGCCGGAAGCGGCTTTCAGCGCCGGCCACAACATCGGGATACGTTACGACAGCCAGGAAACCCAGAGGAAATGGAACCTGGGGGCGGGTTTGTTTTTAAACACGGGATCCTTTTCCGACCTGGGAGATGCACAAAACCAAATCAGCGAGGCCAATGGCGTCGATGCGACCGTGCGTGTCTTCGGCACGCCGGCAGCCGATGGTTCAGGCGCAAGAATCCTGCATCTAGGCCTGGCCTACAGCTTCGGCCTGCGTGACGACCGGCACGCAAGTTCGGCCATGGAATTCCGAACCAGGCCCGAGTCGAGGCTCACCGATGAACGCCTCGTGGACACGGGGGCATTGGCCGGCAAGGGACTTGACAAAGCCAATGCCGAACTGGCACTGGTTTGGGGGTCCCTGTCCCTTCAAGGGCAGTTGCATTACGTAGACGTGGATGCAGATGCATATGGCGACCCGCAATTCTGGGGCTACTACACTTTCCTGAGTTATCTCCTTACCGGTGAGCACCGAAAATACAACCGGGCCCTCGGTATTTTTTCCGGGATCGACCCGCAGCCTTCCTTCCATCCGCTCAAGGGTGAATGGGGGGCGTGGGAAGTTGCCCTGCGTCACTCCCATGTCGATTTGAACGGCGGCGACGTCAGGGGAGGACGTGAAAGCGACGCCACCGCCGGGTTGAACTGGATTTACAACCGCAATGCCCGGCTGATGGTAAACTATGTCTATGCGCACGTGACCGATCGCGAAACGCCGACCGTCGAGGACGGCATCACCCATATTTTTCAGGTCCGCTTTCAGTTCATCTGGTGAAATCGGCAGTGAGTGCTTTATCCTTCATCTTCGATGAAGCTGTTTAAGGAGATCCCCATGAGCCGAGAAGATGTTAAACGCAAATTAGCGGCCATCCTGAGTGCGGACGTCAAAGGCTACACCCGCCTCATGCGGGAGGACGAGCCGGCAACCATCAGAACCCTGACCGCATACCGTGAGGTGATGTCCGCCTTGATACAGCAGCATCACCGGCGCATCGTCGACACGGTCGGGGACAACCTGTTAGCCGAATTCGACAGTGTCGTCGATGCGGTACAGGGCGCCGTGGCCATACAAAAAGAAATAGCAACATATGGAGGTAGCCCATGAACTTGTTCGAAGTAAACGAAGACACCTGTAACCAGGACGGCATCTGTGCCGCCGTCTGTCCAGCCGGCATCATCGACATTCAAAAAGGGGCCTATCCGGCGCCTGTCGACGGGGCGGAAGAGATATGTATCGAATGCGGCCATTGCGTCGCCGTATGCCCCACGGCCAGCTTCTCCCATCGTGATATGCCCAAGGAAAAATGCCCGCCGTTGAATCCGGACCTTAATATCTCTTTAGAGCAATGCGAACAGTTCCTGCGATCCCGGCGATCCACGAGAAGGTACAGGAAGAGGCCGGTGTCACAAGAATTGCTTTCAAAATTGATACGCCTCGCAAGGTACGCCCCGACCGGACACAACTCCCAAGGCGTGGCGTGGCTTGTCATGGGGGACAGGGACGAGTTAAACCGTCTTGCCGGGGTCACCGTCGATTGGATGCGCTGGATGTTGAAGAACGCGCCCGAATTCGCCCAGTCCCTGCATATGGGCAGGACGATTCGTCGCTGGGAAGAGGGAAAAGACATCGTTTTTCGAGGCGCACCCGTCGTAATCGTCGCCCATGCCGCCAAACATGATCTTCAGGCCCAGACATCATGCACAATTGCATTGTCATACCTCGAATTGGCGGCAGCCGGTTTGGGGCTGGGGAGCTGCTGGGCAGGTTATTTCAATGCCGCTGCCAACAATTTCCCCCCGATGATGGAGGCCCTGCCTCTTCCGGATGGCCACCAATGCCGGGGTGCCATGATGGTGGGTTATCCAACATATACGTACCACCGGCTGCCGCTGCGCAAGCCGCCTGAAATAACGTGGCGCCTGTAAAAATGTAGATACCCGGTCCCGTAGGACCCGGCACCGGCACTGGTTTCACATCTATTTCAGGATTCGCTGCTGACAGCCAGCATGTAGCCCCGAAGATCCCTGGCGATGGAAGGATCCAGATCGGGCTTTTGGTAGGCATCGAAACGCTGTTTCAGCACCGCCGAAGCCCGTGTGTAAATATCCGGCGCGCCTTCAGCCTGCCAGCTGTCGAAGGGCAGGCGATTCATGACGCGCGTCGGCATGAACGCGCTGCGGCACAGTTCCAGGGTGCGTCGATGCGTCAGGTATTCGCCGCAGGCGCCCACCTCGCGGATGCTTTGCATATCGATGGTGTCGTCGTTGACTTCGATGGGGGCAAGCGTTTTGCGAACAACTTGAATAAGTTCTTCGTCGACAATAAACTTTTCGTAACTCATGGCCATGTAAGCGGCTAGAATACCGCAGGCATGCAGGATAAAATCAATCCCGGCCTGCAAGGTGCACATGAGCGCCATGGCCGCCTGGGCGCCTGCCTGAAAATCGAGGCCGTGGGCATCGTTGAGCCCTCCCCCCGAGCGGCAGGGCAAATGGTAGAAATGCGCCATGGCACCGGCGGTCAGAATGCCTTTCAGGCTTTCCGGCGAACCGTTGTAGTAGCTGCCGCTCTGCATGTCCAGCTGCGAGCCGCCCCCGCCGTAAACAACCGGGGAACCGGGTCTGACAAGTTGGGTCAGAACCAGACCGGCCAGAAAGCAGGCTGTCTGGACGACCAGATGTCCTGCGGGTATCATCGGGGAAGACGCACCCATGATACCCATACCGGCAATGATCACCGCCTGTCCGTTGCGGGCGGACACGATCATTGCATCGGCCATCTCTTCTGAAAACTGCAGCGGCGCCAGGCTGTTTATATTGGAAATCATTACCGTTTCAAAGGGGACTCTTTCATCGGGCGAACGCCCGAAAAGGATGCGGCCCATACGCACGGCATCTTCCATGGCTGTCATGGAAAGCGGACTGCCCATGAAGGGCTTGTCACAGAGGGTCATGACGTTGTGGAGCATGTCCAGGTGATAGGTTTTCCGGGGGAGGCCTTCGGGGTCGACGATCAGAAAGCCGGCAATATTGACCACTTCAGACGTATGTATCAACCGGCAGAAACGCCGGTAATCCTCCAGATTAGCGTTCCTCTTGTTGCAGGGCGGGTCCATTATGTTCGGGGCGCCGTACCCCGGGGCAATGGCGGTTTGTCCGGATCCGACGATGACGCTTTTGTCAGGGTTGCGGGCATGCAGCCTGAAAGTTGAAGGCGAGCTTTCCAGCGCTTTCTGAACCTGGTCCGATGTTATGAACACATGGTTTCCGTCGGTCCGGATACCGTGGCGCTTGAAAATGTCCACCGCCCTTTTTCCGTGAAAAACAATCCCCACCTCCTGAAGGATAGCCAGTGAAGCCTCGTGGACTTTAGCAGCGTCTAATGATTCCATGGTCACCTCGTGAACCGTTTGAATTCCTAACGCTTTTTCATCAACCCAAACCGGCTAAACGGTGTTCGATAGCCGTGAAACCTGCCGCCTGAATTTCCCGGCACCGCCATTGGCCGGATGCCGCACCTTGCGGGCTTTGACCCCCAGTTTGTTCAAAGCCGCATGCGCTTTTTCGCCGACGGCAATAATGGTACCCGGTCGGGTCCGCTCGATCAAATCCATCAAAATGGGCCCGCCCATATCGAGCTCTTCTTGCGTGGGTGTCCGGTTGGAAAGCGGGCCCGCATCCGGTTTAAAGGGATGCCAGGGGAAGGCATTCCACAGGATGAAGCGCCTGGTATCGAAACCGGCCTGTATCAAATGCCCCCAGACAATGGTCGCCGTTGGTTCTGAAAAACCGGCTGGCTTTATTTCCGTACGGCTGGTTCGCCGCGGCTCAAGGCCGGTAAAGACATGTTGCGGTAAAATACCTTTAGGGGCATGCCCACCAAGCAGAATTCTTTCCGAGGTCATGGGAATCCCGGTAAAATGCCCCCCCTGGTATCCAAGCGCCTCACCCACGAAAAGGCAGGTGGCCCGGCCCACACGCTCTTGCAGGTATTGAAACAGCTGCCTGCGCCTAACGGAGGCACCGCTACAGTCGATATCGTTTACCCTGTCTGTCTGCCGCCAGGGGTTGAAGACCGGACCGTTTTCCGAAAATGCTTTCAACGCATCGATGAAATCCATGCAATCCGTGAAACCCGTGTCTGAGAAAATATGCGCTCCCCTCACAGATCCCCCAGCGCCTCGACTAGCCGGTCCACGTCCCCTACGGAATTGTAGTGCACCAAACTGATCCTGACGACACCGTCTTCGGTATCCTTTATCCCTAAACCTTCCAGGCAGCGCACAGCATAAAAATCGCCGTTGCGCACGGCAATCTTTCTTACGGTCAACCGCTTGACCACTTCCCGCGAAGTCATGCCTTCGACCGTGAAAGAGATGGTGGCCGCCCGGAATCCCGCCTGCGCCTGTTTGTGGCCGATGATCCGTGATCCGGGTACGGCGGCGATCGCTTCCAGAATTCGATTGGCTTGTCTGGTTTCGTGCTCGCCGAACAGCCCGAACACCTTGAGGGCCCTGGCGTGAAGATTTGGCCCGGTTTCCGTGAAGTGGTGGTCGTAAACGGCGTCGATGTAGGCGGCAATCCCTGCAGCGGCAGCTATTTCTGCGTGCAGGGGACCTGCGGGGTTAAAATTGTAGTGGGGGATTCCCCGGTTGAAATAATGTCCCTGAGGTTCGAGGGTGTCCATCACATTTCCACGACACCACATGACACCCAGATGAGGACCGAACGTCTTGTACGTGCTGAAAAGATAGATATCCAGGCCGCTGGCCCCGCTGTTCAAAACCTGGTGCGGTGCGTAGGAAACACCGTCGCCGACGGTTAGGGCGCCGACGTCGTGGGCCATGTCACAAATGGTTTTGTAGTCGTTCATGCTTCCCACGATATTGGAGCAAAGCGGAAAACAAACCAGGCGGGTTTTTGCGTTGAGCAGCGTTGCCAGATCCGCGAGAGAAAGCTCACCGCTCTGAGGATCTATGCGCCACTCCCTGACGATCGCTCCAAACTCAGCCAACCTTCGCCAGCACCCGATATTGGCCTCGTGGTCCTGATTGGTGACCACGACCTCATCCCCGGGCCTCAGCGTCGGGCGGACGGCCTGCGCAAGAACATAGGTGTTCATGGAAGTGGAGGGCCCCAGGGTCAACTCGGCCGAATCGCAGTCGATCAACTCGGCAATGGCCTGGTAGCCCTCGTCCATGGCCTCACCGGCCGCAATGGAGCTCTCGAAGGGACCATAGGGCTGCACCTTGGTGAATTGGAAAAAATCGTTCAAGCGTTTGATGACCTGCGTTGGAACGTAGGAACCACCGGCATTTTCGAACATGGCCCAGCCGGCCGTTTTCGGATTTGTGAAGACAGGATATTGGGAGCGGATAAAATCGAGGTCCAAAATCATTGCTACTTCCTTCATGGCTGTAGCCTCAAGGTTACAGCCTTGAGGTAATGTTGGGGTGCGTCATGCAATCCTTAATACGCTTCTCAACCTGGTGACAAGCTTTTTATGGCGGCCAGATGGGCCGCCTCAACACTTTAGAGCATTTGCCATATGTATGTTCCGTTTCAACATTGGATTGGCGGGTGGCGGGTTTATTTTTCAAAGCACCATATCATCAATCATCTGCACGGTCGTCGCAGTGCCCTGCAGGATTACGGAACGGTATTCTGACAAACACTATAAATCCAAAAAACAAAGCCCCTTGCATTTTCATTCAAGAGGCTTTGTTTCCAACCGATATTTTAAAAAAGGCTAGAGCGCTTCACGCTGTTCAAGCTGCACGATCCGCGGTGTGATGAATATCAGCAGCTCGTTATTTTCCCGACTTTCCGTTTCCGTCTTGAAAAACCAGCCCAGAACCGGGATTTTGGATAACCATGGGAATCCATCAACACCCGTGGTCCGTCTGGTTTTCATGATACCGCCGATGACGATGGTGTCCCCGTCATTGACCAGGAGCTCTGTTTGGGCTTCGTTGGTGGAAAGCGAAGGCACTCCCTGAAATAGGGAATCGATATCGTTCTTGGTGATTAAAATCTCCATGGACACCCGGTTGTCCGGCGTGACATGCGGCGTCACCTCCAGAAGCAAATCGATATCCTTGTAGGATACCGAAGACCCGCCGGCATCATCCCTTTCCAGATAAGGCCACTCGACACCCTGTTTGATCTTGGCCTTTTTGTTGTCCAGCGTCACAATTTTAGGTGAGGAGATGACTTTACCCTCCCCGTTGCTCTCCAGGGCATTCAGGCGGGCATTGAGCAGAAAAGGCGTTCCGCCGATCTTGTCGAAAACGAAACCGAGGCTGGAGGAAGCGCCCTCGGCCGGGAAGTTCATGACCATGTCTCCGGTCAAATTGGAATTCAGTCTTGAATTGTAGGCTGGCCCGGCCGTGGCCGTCCAGTCGAACCCGAGTTCCTGGGAGAAATCTGTACTGACCTCCGCGATTCTGGCTTCGATGATGACCTGCGGGGTCACCCGGTCGATCCGTTTGACGATTTCTCTGGCCTGTTTCAGCTTGGCGGCGACATCGGTGATGATGATCTGATTGTTGCGGGTGTCGACACTCACCGATCCCCTTTCAGGTGTCAGGATAGACTGAATGTGCGGCAGTATTTCTGTCTGCGCATTGGAATAATTGACCGCAATATACTCTGTCATCAAGGGTTCCAGCGCTTTTTCCTGCTCCATGGCCTCTTGAGCCGCCTTGATCTTGGCCGCTCGGAGGTCCTCCTCGCTTTTCAGAGTTTTCAGGGTGGCAATCCGGATAATGTTCCCTTCATCCACCATGCCCAGCTGATTCATACGCAAGACCAGGTCCAGAACCTGGTCCCAGGGTACCGGTTTGTCCAGGGTAAGGGTTACCCGTCCGGAAACGTCCTTATCGATGGCAAAGTTCTTGCCGCTGATCTCCTTCAGAATGCGAAATACGTTTTTAACGTCCGTCTCATAGAAATCGAGAGCGATCTTCTCACCCGTGTACACCTTGGGTTTCCCACGCAAAAGGCCCACTTCAGCGGTCTGGCGGGGCATGGAAGCGTCTGACTGCCTGGCAGCCCCCACTACCATCGCCTGCCCACCGGCTGCAGTCCCCGCGGTCTCCGCCGCCGCGGGTGTTGCCGCCATATCTTGCATGGAGGTTTCGGCAAAAACCTGTTGCCAGGGCGGCATGTTGGCCTGCTCGAGCGGTTTGGGCGGAATCGTGGACGCCTCGAAATGGATCATGATCAGGTTGTCGATCTGCTCCACGGAATAGGGCACTGACTCACGCAGTTCGATGACAAACATGGTGTTGTTTTTCATTTCCGGCTTCTGGACCGGAACGATTCTGTTAACGGCACTCTCAAACCGTGTGGTGATAAGGGGGAATCGTCTGTATTCCGGAAGGTTGGCATTCGTCAGTTTGAGAAGTATCTTGGTATCCGTTGATTTCTTGATGTCATACTTGACGGGACCCGTGGTTCCGATAATGATGGTGGACTTGCCGGCCTCTTCACTTGCAAAATCGATCCGGTTCACCCATGCCGTATCGTCAGTTGTACCCGCCGCAACCGTTGTTTCACTGGCAACGGGCTCAACCCTTTGTACCGTCTGTTCGCTCTCAGCCGACGCACCCTGTACAGTGGCCACCACAACCGGTTCCACCGGCGTAGCATTGCCGGCGGCTGCCGCTTGATCGACAACCGGTTCCGCTTTTTCCGCATTCATGGTTGAGACGTCGGCAGCTGTTTTGCTGAAAGCGATATTGATGCCGTTGTCCCGTCGTACGACCTCGTAGCTCACATCGCTGTTCATCAGGATCTCAATCCTGGTTGCCGTACCCTCGGCAGTCAATTCCGTTGCCATTACCGAACCGATGACGGCATTGTCCAGCGTCAGATCACGCTGTACGTTATCCAGAACCGTTTCGGGAAAATATAAAACAACGCTCAGGGGGACCGGTTTTTTCACAGATGTATAGGTCAACAGCCGGTTACCTTCAATATCCACATCGAAAGACTCGTCACTCTCCGTAACAGAAATCGCCTTGATCGTCTTTGGCTCCAGAGGTTTTGTAATGTCGTTGTTCACCGGTTTCTCTTTACCCGCACACCCGAACATAACGGCCAGAAACACCGATAAAACAATTAATATTACAACGCTTCTGCTAAATCTTTTGTTTGACGTAAACATGTTATTCCTCTCCGGAAGGTTTCGGAAGTCTTAGTTCTCTCGTTTTTAAGGTTACATCTCCCTGAATGCTCTCGACCTCTTCTTCTACGACAACTCTGTCCTTTTGAATATCGATGACGGTTCCCTGATTGACACCGATATACGTACCCTTGGTAATGATGTATCCTTTGCCGGACGCCTCCTCAACCAGGGCTTTATTACCTTCTGCCGATCTGATAATGGCCCTCAGGCTCAACTGGCTCAAATCGATCCTTTCCAACGGCGTTGTCGGCTTCCGTTTCTTACGTTCAAGCGTTTTCGAAGCTTCCACGGCATTCTTTTTTTTCGGCGCCTCCTCCCTTATCAAAGGCACAAACGGATCGATCTTTCCCTTGGGGTCGTAACCGGTAGCCGCTTTGGCCAGGATATTTTCCTGAACCAGATCCGGTGTTGCGGGTATCGACGGTTCGTCACTCCCTTCCGCATTTTGGCCGGCATCGGGTTTTACCGGAGCAATCGTTTCCGCCGCCTTTGCCGGTGCCTTGGGGATTTCCCCGCTTGTCTGCTGTTGAACGGCTATCTTCTTACTGACAACACTCGAGGACTGCTGGACGTCACTCTTTTTGTCCCCACAGCCGCAGACAAACAACAAGAAACATATCAAACAGGTGATAACACGAATTTTATCTTTATGTTTTAACATGGTTTCCGCTATCGTTCCCTGAGTTAATTATTTCTTTTTCCTCTTCTTTTTCTTTCCGTTATCGCTTTTCGGCGCCGGTTCGACGAAGCGATATACCACAGCCGTGCAAGCCGTTGTCAATTCCTCATCGCCCTTCCCGGGCGTCATGGATATGTCGGTGACGTTCACAATTCTCGGCAACCCGGCGATCATGTCAAAGAAAACAGCTACATTGTGATAATTTCCGGCCACCCTGATGGCGATGGGAACCTCCGCATAGAACTCTTTCGTGACCTCGCGCTGGGGCGTAAACACAAGTATGTCGAGTCCTGCGTCCTGGGCTGCTCGAGAAATGCCGTCGATCAGTGTTGGAATTTCTTCCTTGTCGGGCAGCGCCCGTTTGACGATCTTGAATTCGGTCTCGGCCGCCCTCATTCGGCTGCGGTAGAAATCGATCTGCTTGGCATTTTTTTTGGCTTTTACCAGCTTGGCGCTCAAATTCTTGTACTCGAGCTCCAGTCGGCCGATTTCTTTCAGCTTCGGCATATAGGAGAAGTAAACGAACGCACCGACCAGGACGACCACCATCCCTACATATATCAGTATCCTCTGCAGCCGGGATAGGCGCTCAATCTTTTCGATAACGGGTGCCAGTGATTTCAGAGAAAGATTCATTTTTTTCATGATTTTTCAGGCTTTTTATCCGAGTCCGTCTGCTTTTTCATTCTTGCCATTTCAAAACTGAAATCCTTCAGGTTCACGTCCCTGCCTTTGATCGTCTTGCGCTGGATCGATTTCAGCGTGACATCCGCATAGGACCCTTCAAGGTTTTTCATGAAATCCGCAATCGTGCGTTCATCCATGGCGATCCCCTTCAGGGAAATTTTATCGTCTCTCAACGTGAAGCTGGTGAACCACATCCTTTCGGGAATGATGAGACGGGTCATCGACTCCAACAGCACCACCGCTTCCGTACGGCCGCCGTCCAGCTGGTTGATCACTTCGATTTTCTGGTTGAGAACCGCCAGAGCCTTTTTCAGGGCAGCTATTTCCGAATTGATTTTGTTGTATTTTTTTAATTCAGCAAGGGTATCCTGGTTCCGCACTTTGTGCTGGCTGATCTGCCGGTTCAGGTTGATATTGTAATATACGACGACGACGACGAGAAGGACAAAGGAAAGCAGAAACATGGAAATCTGGCGCCGCACATTCTCTTTCTTGCGTGCCGTACGAAAGGGCAGTAAATTGATGCGTATCATTTGTCGTTTACCCTTCTGATGGCCAGGCCCATGCAGATGGATGCCTGGGGTGCGATTTTTTCAATGAACCCGGGTTCAAATTTGGACTCGTTCACAAGAATGCCAGCAAAAGGGTTGATCGTCTGCACGTCCGCCGACGTTTCCACTGCCAGCAGCTCCCTGAACTCCTTGATAGTCCCTCCGCCACCGCTCAGAACGATTCTTTTAATCTGCTCGTCCGGATAGGTTGAATAAAAGAAATCCAGTGCCCGGCGAATTTCCGTGCACCAATCCGCCACCACCGATGAAATAATGTCAGACAGGTCCTCCTGGGAAATTTTTTCCGCCTGGTTACCGAACTTGATCTCTTCGGCCTCTTCCAGCGTGCAGTCCGTGATAGAGGCGATCTTCTGGTTGATCTGCCCGCATCCTAAGGACACGTCGCGCATGAATACGGACGTGTTGCCCTTGAGAATGTTCAATGACGTCTTGCTGGCCCCGATATCGATGAGGGCGACATTTTGCTCCCCGGCATCATAGTTGAGCTCGTAAATATTCTGCAGGGCGAAAGCATCCACATCTATTATACAGGGATTGAGGCCGGCCATCTGGGTCAGATTGATGTAATCATTGATCATTTCCTTCTTGGCCGCCACCAGGAGAACGCTCATCTGATTCGGATTGTGTTCATTTTCTCCCAATATCTGAAAATCGAGATTCACGTCGCTGATATCAAAGGGAATGTACTGTTCCGCTTCAAATTGAATGGATTCCTGCAGATGGTCCTCCGTCATTGTCTGCACGTTTATTTTTTTGACGATGACCGAGTATCCACCGATGGAAATGGCGACATTGTTCTCCCGAATACCATTGGAATGGTATAGTTGACGAATTGATTCGGCAATCGTCTCGGGGTCTTTTATGGAGCCGTCTTCAATGAGTCCGGAAGCGATATCGATGGCACCGAATTTTTCCAGTACCTGCCCTTTTTTCGTGTCTCCAACCTCGGCGGCTTTTATCGTCCTGGAACCGATATCCAAACCGACGAGATGGTCTTTTTTCCTAAAAACCATGATAATCTCTTACTCACCGAAAATTTTATCTTTTTCTGAAAGTTTAAATCCGAGAGCCAGAAGAATCTTTCTCTTCGTCTCCATGCGGCACGGCATACCCTGTTCGATACGTGTGATCGTGATGGGAGAAACATTGGCTTCCCGGGCAAGTTCAGACTTGCTCATTAGTAGAGACTCTCTTATTTTCTTAAGCGAATTTTTGCTCATACCGGTTATTTCTGATTGTGCAGTTCCCTGCGAAAAAAATGAATGACAACCAAATTGAATCGACCTACCTAGCCTTTTACCTTGATAGCATAATCGTCTAAAACGGTTGCATTGTCAAGTAAAATTATATATAAATTATACATAATTCTATTCAGTTACTGCATATTGTGCCTTTTTATTGAAAGTTACTACATATAGTGGAATGCAAATCGGTCAATCCTGGCTTTCAAAAATGGACCCTTATCCCTTGCCAGGCCAGCTCCCGCACCTTGAGGTTGACTTTGCATCCGCGCATACCCTATAGGACATGGAATGGTACGCTTTCTCGAATTTGCCGGGAAACCCTTTGTTCTGACCATCGAAGCATTCGGCAAGGTCATGCTGCTCCTGGTTTCCACCGTAACCTGGATGGTCAGACCACCTTTTCGGTTTCACGAAATATTCAAGCAAATGGAATTTGTGGGAGTCAACTCCCTGCCTGTGGTCGTCATTACCGGCGCTTTCACCGGTATGGTACTGGCAATCCAGACATACTACGGATTCAGGATGTTCGGAGGTGAAAGCCTGGTGGGCACCACCGTTGCCCTTTCCATGACCCGCGAACTGGGGCCCGCCATCACCGCTCTGATGGTGACGGGCAGGGCCGGGTCGGCCATGGCAGCCGAGTTGGGTACCATGCGGGTAACAGAGCAGATCGATGCACTGCACACCATGTCGGTAAATCCGGTTCAGTATCTGGTGATGCCCCGGGTGATTGCCGGTACCGTGATGCTGCCCATACTGACGATTGTATCTGATTTCATCGGTATTGTTGGCGGGTATTTCGTCGGTGTGGGACTGCTGAAAATCAATTCGGGCATCTTCATGGCCAGAATTATTGAGTTTGTCGACCTCAACGACATCTTAAACGGCCTCGTCAAGGCCTCTGTTTTTGGTTTGATTCTGTCTCTGGTCGGCTGTTACAAGGGATTCAACACCACCGGTGGTGCCGCGGGTGTCGGACGGGCAACGACGCAATCCGTCGTGATTTCTTCCGTTTCCATTCTGATCAGCGATTATTTCTTGACGGCGGTCATGTTTTGAAAATCGAATTATTCAATGTCTGCAAACGCTTTGGGAAACAGATCGTCCTCGACGATCTGAACCTGACCGTGGAACCCAACAGGATTACGGTCATTATCGGCAAAAGCGGGGGGGGGAAAAGTGTTCTGCTCAAGCATGTCATCGGACTCATCAGGCCCGACTCGGGTTCCGTCTTTATCGGCGAAGATGAGATTTCCGCCCTCGATGATAAAAGACTTAATGAAGTCAGAAAAAATTTCGGCATGCTTTTTCAAGAGGCCGCCCTGTTCGATTCCATGACCGTGGGTGAAAACGTTGCCTTTCCCATAAAAGAGCATACCCGGCTCTCCCAAGAGGAAATAAGGACTATCGTGGAGGAAAAGCTCCTTCAGGTGGGGCTTACGAATGTTGCCGACAAAATGCCCGCACAACTTTCCGGAGGCATGCGGAAACGGGTCGGGCTTGCCAGGGCGATTGCGCTGGACCCCAAAATCATTCTGTTCGATGAACCGACCACGGGATTAGATCCCATCATGCGTGGCGCCATCGACCAGCTTATTGTGGATACGCAGCGGCACACCAATGCAACTTGTCTGGTTATCAGCCATGATATCGATTCCACCTTTAAAATTGCGCACAAGGTCGCGATGCTGTATGATGGTCGGATTATTGAATATGGCCCCCCCGATAAGGTGAAAGGGTCCGAAAACCCATTCGTGAGGCGTTTTATCGAGGGCAAATCTTTTTCCGAACACTGACTGGGCGGTTATGTCGAAGCTGAGTGTTGAAGCGAAAGTTGGCGTGGTTGTCGTCATCGGACTGGTTCTCCTGGGCTACATGTCCATGAAGGTCGGCAAGATCGGTTTCTCCAAAAATCAGGGATACCCGATCGAAGTCTTGTTCGATTCCGCCAGCGGCCTGGCCCGGGATGTCACTGTTGAACAGGCCGGGGTGGAAATCGGCCGGGTTCAGGACATTCGCCTCGAGGACGGCAAAGCCCTGGTTACGCTGCGTATCAAACCCGCCATCGACATAAAGAAAGACGCCAGGGCCATTATCAGGACCCGGGGCATCCTCGGGGATAAATATGTTGAGATCATGGCGGGCACCGCCTCCGCTCCAACCCTCACGGCCGGGGAAAGGCTCGTGCGAACGGTTCCTGTCACCGATCTGGATACGCTCATGAATGTTCTGGGAGATGTGGCCTCCGACATCAAGAATCTCACCGGCGCTTTGTCCAACGTTCTCGGCGGAGCTGAAGGAGAAGCCTCGGTCCGTGCCATCGTCACAAACCTGCGTGAAGTGGTTACGGGCCTCAATCAGACGTTGCAGAGAAACAGCGAGGACTTCGACCGCATCGTCGAAAACCTGGCGGGTTTTTCGGAATCCTTGAAATCAGTGGGCGATGCCAGCCGGGAGGACGTCAAAGAAATCATCGCCAGTGTCCGCCGGGTTACCGGCAATATGGAGTCTCTGGTCACGGACCTGGATGAGATCACCGGCAAAATAAAAAGCGGGGAAGGGAGTATCGGCAGGCTGATCTATGAAGAGGATACCATCGACGAGCTCAACGAAACGCTGGCGTCATTGAGGGAAATCACCCGCAGCATCAACCGGGGCGAAGGAACCCTGGGCCGGCTGATCAAGGAAGACCAAACCATCGAAAGCCTCAACACGACCCTGGCCTCCCTGGACGAGATTACCGACAAAATCAACACCGGACAGGGCACTATCGGCAGACTGGTCAATGACGAGGAAACCGTCGATTCGCTCAACACCACCCTGGCGCAGCTCAACACCTACCTTGAAAAGCAGGAAACATTTCGCACCTATCTCGATTACCGCGGGGAATATCAATTCAACAGCGAAGCACTTAAATCATACGTGACCCTGCGTATCCAACCCCGCGAAGACAAGTACTATCTTCTACAAGTCATCGACGATCCCGAAGGCAAGGAAACGGTCACCGACACGACCACCGACATAAACGGGAATATCGTCGAATCCCACGAAGTCAAGATCGAACGCGATGCCCTTAAATTTTCGGCCCAAGTCGCCAAACGGTATTACGACTTCGTCCTCAGGGGCGGGCTGCTCGAATCAACCGGCGGATTCGGCTTCGATTATTATTTCCTCGATGACAAGCTGCTCGTTTCTCTGGAAGCCTTCGACTTCAGCCTGGACCGCAACCCGCATCTCAAAACCAAAATCGACTATACACCTTTTTCACATCTTTATATTACGACAGGGTATGACAATTTTATCAACGAAGATTCCCGTTCCTTTTTCATCGGGGGGGGAATCAGCTTTTCGGATGAAGATGTCAAAACCATTTTTTCAAGCCTTCCCATTCCCTGACACATCGTATGAACAAGCACATGAATACCCATGCACGCATTGAATATAAAACCGGCATTCGACGAACGATGAATGACAAAGAGATCACCCCAAAGAGTCGGAATCCTGGCCAGATCGACGAAAAGGCCAAACCCTTCAGGCTTTACAAATTCTTCACGCTGACCAGTTTTGTGTTCATTTTTGTAGGGACCATTGTACTCTCTTCCCTCAACATGCACTGGGCCAGAAAGATGCAGTTCAGCAAAAGCGAAGATTACGCCCTTCTTTTGATATCCAATTTGAATCATCAGATCTTCAGGCAGTTCATGCTGCCCATGAAGCTTGCCGGTGAAAAAATCCGGCTGAGGGAGAAGCGCCAGTTTGAGAGGCTGGACACCATCGTCCGCGGCACCCTGCACGGCTTCAACGTGGAAAGGATCAAAATATACAACACAAACAACATCATTATTTACAGTTTCGATGAAGAAATCATGGGGATAAAGGATATCGGCGGCTCGGGGTATCAGAACGCGGCTTTGGGCAACCACACCTCGGAGCTGGAACAAAATGGCAGCTTCTGGCAAATCCTGCTCGGGTTTCCAAAAGAAATCCGGATCACTACGTATGCCGCCCTGCATGCCGAAGAGTCGCTGGCCGTCACCACCGGGCCGATCTTCGGCGTCGTCGAGATTGTTCAGGACATTACCGATGACTATCGCACCATATTCAAGTTTCAGGTGCTGGTCGTTCTGACTATCATGCTGGTAATGGGTATTCTTTTTATTGTGCTCATATCCGTGGTAAAGAGAGGCGAAGAAACCATCGAGGCACGGGCGCGGGAGCGGCTGAGGCTCATGGACCAGCTGAGCCGGGCGGAGCACCTGTCTTCGATCGGGGAAATGGTGGCCAGCGTTTCCCACGAAATCCGCAACCCGCTCGGCATCATCAGAAGTTCAGCCGAGCTGTTGAAAAAGAAAATCCGCACCCTGGACCGGACCAACACCATACCGGACGTCATCATCGAGGAAGCTGCGCGGCTGAACAACATCATCACCGATTTTCTGAATTTCGCCAAACCGCGGCGTCCCAGTTTGAGTGCATGCCGCATCGATGAAATTCTCGGAAAGAACATCGCCTATCTCTCTTCTGAAACGACGAAAAAGGGGTATGTCATCGATCATCAGTGGAATGGACATGTGCCGGACGTCATCGCCGACAGCGACATGCTTTACCAGGCTTTTTTGAATGTTTTGATCAACGCCATGCAGTCCATGCCGGACGGGGGCAAAATCGGAATCGAGATCACCGATGCCGAAGAACATGTTGTCGTCCATTTCAGGGACAGCGGTACCGGGATTGACGAAAAGATCATCGACAAAATATGGTCGCCCTTTTTTACCACCAAAGAAAAGGGCACCGGCATGGGGCTGGGCATCGTGAAAAACATCATTGAAGCCCACGGCGGCAGCATAACGATCGCCAATCGCAGTACACAAGGTGTCGACGTAGCCATCCGGCTGCCCGTAAATCAAGGAAGTTGAAAATGGAGACGATACTGATAGTTGACGACGAAAAAAATTATCCGCCGATTCTGGCCGCCGTCATGGAGGAGGAAGGATATGAATCGTTGATGGCCAACAGTGGTGAAGAAGCCCTGAACATCCTGAAACACTCGGATGTCGACCTTGTCCTCACCGACATGAAGATGCCCGCCATGGATGGCATCGCACTTTTGGAAAATGTCAAGAAAAAGGATCCGGAGCTCCCGGTAATCATGATGACGGCATACGGCACCGTTGAAAAGGCGGTCGAAGCCATGCAGAAAGGTGCGTACAGTTACATCATGAAGCCCTTCGACAACGAAAGTCTCATCGTCTACGTAAACAAGGCCATCTCCATGTACCGCGTGATCAAAGAGAACCGGCGGCTGAGGCAAACGGTGGAGTCGCAGTACAGTTTTGGAAATATTATCGGCAAAAGCAAAAAGATGCAGGCGGTGTTCGATACCATCCGGAAAATCGCACCGGCCAGTGCCACGGTGCTGATAGAGGGTGAGAGCGGCACAGGCAAAGACCTCGTGGCCAAATCGATTCATTTCAACGGCCCCCGGCGGGATTACCCCTTTGTGGCTGTGAACTGTACCGCTCTTGCCGAAAGCCTCCTCGAAAGCGAATTGTTCGGTCATGAAAGAGGGGCCTTTACAGGTGCGGTGTCATCTAAAAAGGGTCGCTTTGAACTGGCGGACGGCGGGACCCTTTTTCTGGATGAAATCGGTGAACTCTCACCTTCCCTACAGGTAAAACTGCTGCGTGTTCTCCAGGACAAAGTTTTCGAGCGGGTCGGCGGCATACGACAGGTTTCCGTCAATTTTCGGCTTATTGCGGCTACCAACAAACGGTTGAAGGAAGAGGTCGACAAAGGACGTTTCAGAGAGGATCTGTTCTACCGCTTGAATGTCGTCCATGTCAACCTGCCGCCCTTGAGGGAGCGCCAGGAAGATCTTCATCTCTTGGTGGACCATTTCATCGGCAAATACGCCGCTGAAAGAGAGCTGGCCCCCCCGGTAAGGGGCATCGAAAGGGAGGTCGAATGGATGTTCTTCAATTATCACTGGCCTGGAAATGTGCGCGAGCTGGAAAATGTGATCGAACGGGCCATGATCCTTTGCCCCAACGAGATACTCAAGATACAAGACTTACCCAGGGATTTCAGAAATTCCATATCCGATTCACAGCGGCTTGACAACATACCCGAAGACGCCCAGCTTTTCGATACCCTCTATGATATCGAAAAAATGATGATATTGAGGGCGTTGAAGCTCACCAATAATGTTCAGAGCGATGCGGCCCATTTGCTGGGCATCAGTAAGGGCGGATTAAGCAAGAAATTGAAAAAGCACGGTATTCGGGCGGATGATCAGTAACCATTCGGTTTCCATTTGGAAACCGGGTGGTTTCCATTTGGAAACCGGGCGCCGTTAAACATGGTCACACCCGCCCTGGTGCTGTGGGGGCTCAAACCAATTATCTGATATTATTAAAATAATAATTTAATAAAAAAATTACACTCTCTCGCATCTTTGGCAGAATAATTGCATGCTTATTAAGACAGACAACCTAATAATTTTTTCATCTGATCTCCTCCTAGTCAGCCGAACGGCATAACAACCGTTCGGCTGATGTTTTTCAACGGGTCGTGTGCCCTTCATAGATTCGTACGGCCCATGATGGTAATCTGGAGGGTTGAGGCAATCTATCCGGCCATCTTCTCGTTTGCAAGGTCGTAATAAACCGAATCCTTGAAATCGGAAATCAGCCGTGTGAAGGCTTTCCGGCTTTTTTCGCCCTCACCCAGCTTTTCATACAGACGCCCGAGGTTGAACAGGGCCACATCCTTGGCAATCGGGTTGTCATTGCCGGCGATGTCTTCGAAATAGGTCACGGCCGCCTTCAAATCCTCTTTCTGTTCATAAGCGTAACCCAAACTGCTCAAAATCAGGTTGCGGTATTCGCCTTTCGAGCCGGTGTCGTTCAGTGCCTTTTCAAACAGGCGTATCGCCTTATCTGTCTTACCGGCTTCATAGCAGAGATTGGCATAGACAACGACGGCCATCTTACCGGCATGCCGGTTCCCGTAGCTGTCCAGAATATGCTCGAAATCCGGCTCAACCTCGACAAATGCCTTAGCGGCATCGGTGTCGTTGCGCCGGGTCTCGTATTTCTGCATCGCCTGCCGCAATAGATCGGATGCCGTGTTTTCGGCCCTGTTGGAAAAATAGCGGAAAGCGACCAACGCAATGACGAGGATGAAAAATGCGCAGGTTGCATAAATAATTTCTTTCTGATAGCGCCGTCCGAACCGGATCAGGTGCCCGGTAAACGTGATAAATTCATCCGGCTCTCTCAACAGTTGTTTTCGGGTTACGCGTTTTTTTGCCATTACTCCTCCAGGTGACATCAGAAACACCCGGTCAACCAAGCGTCCGCTGAGCGTTTCTATGCAAATCAATACTATCGTTAAAACCGTATGTCATTTTATCCGGGCCCTGATCCTGTTCCAGCCTTCGTCGGGGATGTTGGCACCCACCACCCGGCAAACCTCATAACCACAGGCGGAGCCAAGGACGCCACATTTTTCAAGTGGAAAGCCGTTCACCATGCCGAACAGGAACCCGGAGGCCCAAAGGTCTCCGGCACCGGTGGTGTCAACCACTTCCCCCAACCCGGTTACCGGCTCGATTTTTACGATGTCGGCATCCCTGGCAATGTAGCTGCCCCTTGCGCCTACCTTCAGCACGGCAATGTCCGCTTTACGTGCGAGCGACGCAATAGCGGCCTCCTCATCGTTCCGACCGGTAAAGGCTCGAACCTCGTCTTCGTTGCCGATCAGGATGTCGACATAGCGTTCGACAATATCTTCGAGGATGTCCCGCGATGCCTCGACGATCGTATAACTTGCCAGGTCGAGAGAAATTAAAGCGCCCGCATTCTTGGCGCATTTGACGGCGGCATAAATCAATTCCTCGTTGAACAAAAGGTAACCTTCGACATGCACGATGGCCACATCGGAGAATTCGCTTGCGGCGACTTCATCCACGGTCAATTCGGAAGATGCCCCCAGAAAGGTAAACATGGACCGCTGGGCATCGGGTGTTATAATGGAAAGCACCCTCCCCGTGGGGGATGCGGATTTGAACAGATGGGGTTCGACACCATTTGTTCTCAGAGCTTCTTCGAACAGGGCTGCCAGCTCGTCCTTGCCACATTTGCCGATGAACCGCGACAATCCGCCGAGTTTCGCGATACCAACGGTCGTGTTGCAGGCGGAACCGCCTGGAACGGTGGTTGTGCCGTTTCGTGTCGTGGCCAGCGCCATATCCATGAAAGGGAGGTCCACAAGCATCATTCCGCCTTTGGCGCCTCCCGTTTTTTCCAAAAAATCATCGTTTTCGTAGGCGAGGACGTCCATCAAGGCGGATCCGATGCCGGCTATTTTTTTTGGGGGGTTGTTTTTCAGCATGTTTCAACACCTAAGATCGCGCTATCTACCACAACAGCGACTTGTAGATCCACCCGCTGTCCCCGTCCGCGTGGAGAATATGTCGCCAGTTGCCCTTTTTGCCGATAACTTTAAATGGGATTCCGCTGCCCACTGTAAAAATGACGGGATTGTCCGTCCCGGGCCCCGAACGAACATTGCAGTTTTCCCTGACGGTAATCACGGTCGGTGTGTTATCGACAAGGGATTTATGGATCCAGCCCTTGTCGCCCTCATAATCGGTGAAGCCGTACCAGTCGCCCGATTTACGTTCCACCATGATCGGATGATATTTTTCGACCTGCCACAGCACTTCGTGGTTCGTTCCGGGGCCCGATCGGATATTGGCGATGGATGCCGAAACGGCCATGCGGTCCGCCAATGCGGTTCCAGCCGCAACCAGACTCCACAGCACCAATACCGCTGTATAATATTTAACGTTATGCATCGCTATCAACCATTGGGGCCGGGAATGGTATACGTGGTGCACGAACCGCTGGAACAGGTGCGGGTTTGAGACGTGGCTCCGGCTTTCTGCCCATTGCCGGTGCCCATGGCAAAACTCGTTGAACTGAGAACCCGTTCGCACTCCTGCGACCCGCATTGCGGGCAGCTAAGGTCCACCTCGTCATTTTTATTCATCACCAGCAACTCAAAAAACTCATTGCATTTCAAACACTTGAATTCAAATATCGGCATTTTCCCCGTCCTTTGTCTGCGTTTTTTCCAAAGTATTATTTTTACAATTACAGGAAAGTGTTTGTCAAGGAAGGATGCCTTTTTGGTTGGTGTCAAAAACGCCCGGGCCATCCGTTGCGTGAAACGGGAGAGCGGCAGGAAGTGCAATTCTGAAAAGCGTCCCTTTGGCCGGCTCGCTTTCGACATGGATGCTGCCGTTGTGCTTCCGCACGATTTCGTGGGAGATGTACAGGCCCAGGCCGGTTCCCTCCCCGACCTCTTTGGTCGTAAAAAACGGTTTGAACATGTCCCGCCGGACGTCTGGCGTTACCCCCGGCCCGGAATCCTCGCAAGAAAAAATGACGCGACCGCTTTGCGGCTCATAACCGGTCGAAAGGGTGACCTCCCCCCCGTTCCGGTCAGTGGCTTGAAGGGCATTTTTGAGGATGTTCACGGCCACCTGACCCAGGCTGGCATAGTTGCCGCAAATCCGCGGAAGATCGTCGCCGAGACGGAGATCGACCCGTGGGCAGGCCGGTTTGAACTGGTTTCTGAGCACGCGCACCGCGTCACCGATAACGGCATTCAGATCAACCTTTTCCTTGTAGCTGCTCGTCTGCCGCGACAGCCCCAGGAGGCTGGCCACAACCGCTTTGGCTCTTTTGAGCTCCCGGCCGGCAACCCTCAGATCCTGCAGTACAGCGGCTTTGTCTCCGACAAGTCCGTCGTCTTTTTCGAGCTCCTCCACGCCGGATTGAAGGAGGCTGATGGAGGAAGCCAGCGGATTGTTCAATTCGTGAGCGGTACCGGCCACCAGCAGACCGATGGAGGCAAGGCTTTCCGATCGCACCAGTTGTTCCTGGGTTTTTTCCTTTTCCAAAAGCGCCCCCTGCAGCTCTCTGGTTCGCTGATCGACACGCAGTTCCAGCGTTTTGTTGAGTTCGTCAAGACGGCGGTAGGATGAAGCGTTCTCGACAGCCAGAGTGGTCTGCATGGCCAGGGTGGTTAGAAGGTCGATCTCTTCCCTGCTGAACAGGTTGCCGTTTTTCTTCTGGCCGCAACCGATGAAGCCGAGGAGGCGTCCATTGAAAATAAGCGGTAAAACAATCTCCACGGAAATGGCGGCCATATCGTCAAGCACCTGCCGGGCGGAAGCCTCTCCTCTTTTTTCCAGGAGTTTCGTTTTGATGACGGCCTGGCGGCGCCGCCTTAACCAGTTGACCAGCGGCGATTGCTGCAAATAGACATTTTTTGACCCGCATGAACCCTTCTGGCAAGCGACGGGAACCACCTGAAACCCCGCCGCAGTAAACGTATTCAGAAACAGATGGCAGGCACTCAGCCTGATCCGATCGATGGCGGTAATGGAAAGGTGGCGGGCGATGGCGGCCACATCCAGGGTTGAAATAATCGTTTGCCCAAGTTTTTTGACGACTTTCTGGTGGTCGAACTTCTCTCTGTGAAAGCGTTGATCGAGGGCTTTCTGAATGTACGTTTTGACCGGACCGAAAATCGTAGCGACAATCACAAAAAGCACCAGGTTGTAGAATAGCCTGTTTTCCAAGCCAAGCCAGGTCAGGTACTTGTTGGCCATGATGACCATCAGGGAATATACACACAGCAACGAGGCCGTCAACAACGAGTACAAAAGGCTTTTCTTGATGATGCCCCCCATGTCCAGCAGATCATATCGCAGAAGTCCGACGGTAAAAACGGCTAAAGGTATGAAACTGAAAGCCCCGGGTGGGTAGATGGAAAATCCCAAAATAGGAAACACATTCAACCCGTTTAGCATCCCCATGGTGCCGAAACCGATGCACAGATATGTCAGTTTGTTTTTCCGAATGCTGCTGGTTTCACGATGAATTGCCATTCCCAGCAGGAACAGGCAATACATCAGCGTCATGAGGGCGCCGATGCCGATAAGCGGATAAAGTGTTCCGCCTCGGCCGAAATATCCGAAAGTGTGGTGCTGCATGCCTGCAATCATATAAGGCGTGAAGGCGAAAGGCATCAGCAGGGCGGCATAGACGTACGCAGCTGCCGGCAACCACTTGTGGCCGTTTATATCGAGGTAGGATCTAAAAAAGTGCATGAACAACGGGATGGTGAAAACGACGGAGCAGTGATCCAAACGGCTAGTCCAGAGTGCCAACGGCCTGGATCCGGTGTTGAAAAGCACAAGAATGTCCACATAGAGAAAGGTGCCGGAAAGGGATATGCAAAAAAGCAGACGGTTCACCGGCGTTTCAAGCCCCTTTCTCAAGGTCAGCAGCCCAAGGGCTGCATAACACAAAAGCGTCAAAAGCGGTGGGAGAGAATATAGCATGGCTCGACCGTCCATCATCTGTCCTTGTTTGGGCTCTTTCGGGGGACGCATACGGAGTAGTTACTGGATCACTTGGACCCTTGAATCCTCGGCCCCTATACCCTATTTAAATGGACAGGAAGGAGGGTGCAAGACGGGAAGGCTTGGGATATAATACGGAGATAAATTGGGGAGGGAGGAAACAGGTTTTCAGGCGGTTGATGATATGCCGCCTTGAAAAGACCTGCATTGATTTTCGGGTTTGCCGGAATTCTGCCTATTATGATTCGCTTGCCTACCCTGCAGCAAGCTGCAGGGAATGCGCTCGCTATCTCGGTTCAACCGGTTGTATTCTCCAGCATCTCCCGGGCATGCGCCAGGGTTTTGGGCGTCATCTCTTCCCCTCCCAACATCCTGGCTATTTCCGTCACCCGGTCCTGCCTGTTCAGCCGGTCGATAACGGTTCTGGTTCTGCCGGCATGAACCTGTTTTGAAATCCTGTAATGGACGCTGCCGAATTTGGCTATCTGTGGCAGGTGGGTAATGCAGATCACCTGGTGAATGGCCGACAGATCGGACAATTTTTTCCCTACGACTTCCGCAACACCGCCGCCGATGCCGGCATCCACTTCGTCGAAAACAACGGTTTCGACGGCATCTTTGTGTGCCAGAATGGCTTTTAGCGCCAGAACGACGCGTGAAAGCTCTCCCCCGGAAGCGATGTCCGCCAGCGGCTTCAAGGTCTCCCCGACATTGGGGGCTATCATGAACGCGGCGCTTTCCAGGCCCGTTTCGGTGATCGCGTACCCCTCGGTCTGCAGGTGCTCGTCAATGCTCTTCTCCGCGGGTGTTTTCGACAATATCACCTGAAAGCGGGTGTGCGGCATTTTGAGGGAGGCCAGTTCCCGTTCCACCTTTTTGCCCACCGCATCGGCAGCTTCCCCCCTTTTTTTCGAAAGCCGTCTGCAGGTCTGCAGGGTTTCAGCATAAGCCTTTTCAAGCGCCGATTCGACAGAAACGATGGTGTCTCCCAGGTTTTGAATGGCATCCATTTCCCGCTGGATGTTGTCGGCCCGTTCCAGTACTTTTTCCAGGGAATCACCATATTTTCGCTTCAGGGCACTCAACAACTCCAACCGCTCTTCTATCTCCGTGAGGCGCGTTTCATCCGTCCGTATCCGCGGCAGATAATCACGCAGTTCGTGAACGATGTCCTCTATCGTGAAAACGGCGTCGGCAACACCCTCCGCCGGCGCGGCCAGCAACGGATCCATCGGAGCGACCGCCGCCAGTTCCTTTTTTACATGGGACAGCTGCTCAACGACGGCACCGCTGGCGTTGTAAAGGAGTTCCATGCAGTTGTAGACCGTCTGGTACAGCCTTTCGGCATTTTTCAGCCGTGAAGCCTCCTGCGCCAGTTCGCTGTCCTCGCCGGGTGAAACCCGTGCCGACTGTATCTCTTTTTTCTGAAAACCCAGGAGTTCGATCTGATCGGCCTGGTTTTTCCTCTGCCGTTTGAGCCGTCTCAACTCCCGCATCAGGGAGGCCTGCCGGTGATAGGCATCGAAAACCTTTTGCCGAAGTGCGGCAGCGCCCCCGAACTGATCGAGAATCAGAAGCTGACGGTCTTCTTTCATCAGCCCCTGATGCGCATGCTGGCCGGAAATGCTGGCCATGTGCCGGGTGATTTCCTTCAAAACCTGCATGGTGGTCAACCGGCCGTTCACGTAAACGCGATGTCGCTCTTGGCGGGAAATGGTCCGCTTGATCAGAAGGCCTTCTGCAGTATCGAAGTCTTGGGCCCGCATGGCCTCGGCCGCCGGGCTGGCGGGACCAACAGTGAAAAACGCCTCCAACTCGGCTGTTTCGGCCCCGGTCCTTATCAAGTTCGCTGATGCCCGGCTCCCGAGAAGCAGGTTGACGGCGTTGATGATGATCGATTTTCCGGCACCGGTTTCGCCGCTTAAAATCGACAGCCCCCCGGATAAACGGATGCGCAGGTCGTCGATAATGGCGAAATTTTTTATGAACAGTTCCTGCAGCATGAATCAGTACTTCCGCCGCACCTTGGCAATGTTGTCCACATCCCCCATCACGATGAGCGTCATCCCCTTCTCAAGAATCAACTGCGGCGAGGGGTTGAACTCCATCTCCCGGTTCCGGTGCCTGACGCCTAGAACCAGCAGCTCATGATCCTTCTTCAAGCTGCTTTCCATGAGGCTTTCTCCGACCAGCGGCGACTGGTCGGAAATATTGATCTGGTGAATGCGCAGGTTTCCCCTGCTGCTGCGCAGCATGCTGTCCAGAAAATCGACGGCCGCCGGACGTATCATTTCGGAAGCCATTCTCAGGGCGCCGATGTAATTGGGTGAAACGACACTGTTGGCCCCGGCACGCCGCATTTTTGGCTCGAGATCCTTGCTGATGACCCGGCTGATAATCCTCACCCGGCTGTTGAGCATCCTGGCGCTCATGGTGGTAAAGAGGTTGTCCTTGTCGGAAGAAAGCGTCACGATGATCCCCGCCGCCTTATCGATTCCGGCCGCCGTCAGGCTGGCATCGTCGGCGGCATCACCCTGGATGTAAAGCAAGTCTCCAACCTCTTTGCAGCGATCGATACTCTCTGCGTCCTTCTCGATAAGCACCGCCGTCTCCCCGTTTTTGATGAGTTCGGCAAGTACCGGCCGGCCGGTCTCCCCTCCGCCGCAAACGATGTAGTGGTTTTTCAGTTTGCTGATCTCTTTTTCCATCTTTTTTTTCCTCAAGATCCCCGAAAGTTCGCCATCGATGATGATTGCCGTCAGGGTACTGATGCCGTACAGGATGACCCCCATGCCAAAGGTGATCAGGATGATGGTGTAAATTTGGGCTGCTACGTTGCCGGTTACGGCGGTCACCTCGCCATAGCCGACCGTCGTCAGGGATATGACGGTCATGAACAGGCAGTCCATGAAACTGCTCTGGCCCCGGTAAATGATATAATATCCCAAACTGCCCGCCATGATTACACAGAAGACAACGATCAGAATCAGGATAAGTCGTCGTTTGATCCCCATTAAAATTCGACCTGCTGGACGGGTTCGCAGCGGCTGATGGCGCGCCGTATCTTTTGTTGTTCATGCCGGTCGGCAACGGGTACGACCAGGGAAACCGGGCGGCCGCTCTCGTCGGTTTTGTACTGAAATTGTTGGATGAACCCGGCAACGCGGGCATAGCAGACGCCTCCGGCACCGCAGCAGGTGGTGTCGAAAAGCGCGCACCCGACCAGGTATAATACGTCACGGCCTTCAAAGGGAAGTACCGCTTCTTTGGCGAAAAGATACTCCCCGCCGATGGCCTTGACCGACCGGTTCAGTTCTGGGTGGACGAAATCTTTTGTATCGATTGTCACCATACGCACACAGCCGCCTTTCGACAAATGGCCCTCAACGGTGACGACACTTCTACCATCTTACCAGAGGGTGCCATGATCAGCCGGTAGCTATTGGCCGTCCCCCCTCTGCCGGACGAAACCAGGGCCGGGCTTCATTGCCGCGCTTCTGCGGTTCAGGCACACTCGGCAACGGTCATTACTGCATGCCTGGCACGCAAAACAGCGCTTACAGTTGTTTTTCTTGAGGGTCCCGGGGATCCGCGCGGGAACATATACCTTGCCGATCAACCCGGGCCTGCAGACAAAAGGCATGGCACCATCCTAATTATATTGAACATAAAAGCAAGTCCCTAAAATTTGAAACGCTCAATTTAGGTTGTAGTCGCCATAATAAAATACTGCTATACAGGATCGGTGTCAAACATAGAACGAGAATGCAACAGGATCTTGCTTAAATGAGCATTGTGTATTATCATTCCGTAAAGTCCGTTCAAATCGGAAAGGCAAACGGCATTTTCATCGAAGCAGGCATATGATTTTTACCTCAGGTCCGGCGACCCGGCATCCCATCATCGTTCTGATTGTGGCATTCTGCATGCTCACTTCCGCATGCGCCTCGGGCCGAAAAAAGACCGAACCGGTTCCAAAATGGCTTACGTCAACACCTTCGGACGACCAGTATTTCTATGCCGTGGGCATTTCAGGAAAGACCCGTATGATCAAGGATGCCTGGAATCAGGCGGCAAACCGCGCCAGGGCGGAGTTGGGACGGGTGATCGTTTCGCATGTGTCCAGCCACGACCTCGTAATCAGCACGTCTAAAAGTGAGTATTCCAGACAGCTCGTGGAAGTGCTGTCCGACACGGAGCTCAACTACACGGAAGTCGTCGAGCGCTGGTATGACAAACAGGGCCGTTACGGCCCGGCCGACCATTATTACGTGCTCATCCGAATGGAAAGAAAACAAGCCGCCGCCATCCTGAAAACGTTGCAGTAACTCAGTTATGATACGGGGAGGACCCCATGTTGAAAAAAGCACTCTTGACGCTGATTTCCCTGGGCGCGGTCTTCGGACTTCTCTCTGCTGACGCGGCTGACGCCAATGATAACCCATCGTCGCTGCAAGTAGAAAATGCGGTTATCTGCCGTGTCGTGGAAAACCGCGTTCCCCTGGGGACCGGGAATGTTTTTACGAGCGATGCCGGCAAGCTGTATTGTTTTACCAAGATTGTGGGCGCCGTAAACGATACCGTTGTCACCCACCGGTGGTTCTTGAACGGCGACCTGAAATCTTCGGTGAATTTACCCGTGAAATCGAAAAGCTGGCGAACGTGGAGCAGCAAACGCATCGATGCGGGCGACGCCGGAGATTGGATGGTGGAAGTCGTTTCGGCGGACGGGGTCGTCCTATCCAGCATTATCTTCCTGGTACAGCAGTAGATGCCCGGGCTCATAGGACCCGCCACTGGTATCACCCCGGAAGGATGGTGTTTTGATACCGCTAAAACATGTGACCGCTAAATCCCAATATCAAAATTCTAAACAAATCCAAATATCAAATGATTTAATGACAGAAAATCAAACCAAACGACCGGTGGTTACAGGCACCTTTTGATCATTTGAATTTCGGCCATTCGATATTGTTTGGGATTTCGGGTTTTCGTATTTGAAATTTTGCTGTCTCGATTACCGGCACACATGGAGCTACCTGCCGATCTGACAATGTTGCCACGATGTGTTCCGCCGGAGCCCTTGAAAGGGGCCATTCGATTTTCTCATTTCAATACGGCAATCGTTGCGCCCCAGCCGCCGGCCTCGAGTGGCGCCGGGTGAAAGGAAGTCACCCGGGGATGCCGCGCCAGTATTTTTTCCACCCGTTTTTTTAAAATCCCACGCCCTTTTCCGTGAACGATGCGCACGGAAGCATATCCTTTCTCTGCACAAGCGCGGATATATTCATTCAGAAGATCGGGAACATCCGCCGGGCGAAAGGTGTGCAGATCGATGACATCTTCCAGGTCGACGATCACGGGTTCCATGCCGTCAAAATCTTCCATACATCCATTACCTATAATTTGAATTCATCCCGCGCTGAAAGGAGCGGGGAATTCAAATTTAAAGCTTGTCGAAAAGGAGCCACAAGAGCGTGATCACTCCGGAAAGGACGACCGTCGACTCAAGGATGAACTCCAGTTTGATACCCGGCAGCATGTACTCCTTTTCATTGGCCAGCATGACCAGAAGCATGAGCGCCGGGCAGATGGAGAGACCGTAGCCCAGGTTAGTAAAGACGCTGGAAAAGGTGAAGATCCACAGTATCGCCACCAGCATGAGCAGCACGATTTTTAAAAGGCGCATGGACCGCTCGGCGCCGATGAGGATGGGAATGGTCTCTTTACCGACGATGCGGTCGCCCTGCATGTCGAGGACCTCGAAAAAGGCCGTGCGGGCAAAAACCATTCCCGACGCCCAAATGAAAGCCGCAACGGTTCCCGGACCGATACCTTCCGATGACATGCCGAATGCCGGAAATATGGATGTGACGACCCCCCATGCCACGGCGATCAGGATTGTTTTCGAACCGGGAATATCCCTGAGCCTTTTCATGCCCTGCCTGCGCACCAGACCTCCGGGGATGATGGTCAGGTTGTAGGACAGCCCCAATATGCTCATCGCCAGGAGGATGGTGAACGGGGCCGGCCCTAAGGTGTACGCGATGTACAATCCTGCGGCGCCGGCAACCGACGCCAGCACTGCGAGCCATCCCATGTTGCGTGCGTAGAAATCAGCCCTTTCGGGATCGTTGAAGCGGTCTGATTTTCTACCCATCAGGTGATTGAGGATGTGCATGGACTGAACATAGAGCATGGATATCAGCACCTGTGGCATGACACCCCGGGCACCCTGCAGCCTTGCACACGCAAAGCAGAGCGTCCCGGCAGCCAGGGCGATATAGATGTTGGTCAAAAGGAGAACCCTTTGTATGTGAAAGGCGGTCTGGCGCCAGGCAACCCGACCCTTGGCAGGCATGAATTCGAGTCGGCGATATACCTGTTTGATAATCCAGTTGGGCGTCGAGGCGCCGGCGGTGATGGCCACACGCTCTGCACCGCCGAGTTTCGCGGCGTCTATTTCGTCCTCCGTCTCAACATGCAGCACCGGCTTTCCCGTTTGTCCGGCAATTTCGGCCAGCCTTTTGGTGTTGCCGCTGTTGTAGCCTCCCACCACGATGACGGCATCCACCGATGCCGCCATGCTTTTCACTTCCACCTGGCGCTTTTCCGTTGAATCGCAAATGGTGTTGAATATCTTGTAGTGGGGAAATTTGTGCCCAGCCCAGTCGATGACCTGATTGAAAAAGCCGGTGTTCTGAGTGGTCTGGGCCACGATAATGGCTTTTTCAAACTCAGGCAGGCCTTTCAGGTCGGCCATGTTGTCGACCACGTATCCCCTGCCGCCGGTATATCCCAGAAGGCCCGCCACCTCCGGATGGTCCCTGTCACCGATGATGATCGACGCAAAGCCTTTTTCCGCGTGTTTACGGATAATGGTCTGCACCCTGATAACCCGGGGGCAGGTCGCATCGATGACCTCGAACCCCGCTGCGGCAAGCTTGGCTTTTATATCCGGCGGAACGCCGTGGGCACGGATGAGAATTGAACCGGACCCTTTCTCCGGTATTTCATCCAGGGCATAAATGCCCCTTTCTTCAAATATTTTAAGTACTTGCGGGTTATGAATGAGCGGTCCATAGGTACAAACGGGTTGACCTTCCTGGCGGGGCGTATCGAGTACCATCTCCACAGCTCGTCGGACTCCCATACAGAATCCCGCTGTCTTGGCAATGAGAATCTTCACACAAACCCGCCGTGTGGGTGGCTGTTTCGTCCACAGCGCAACAAATCAAAACGCCTTTAAATATACCTTGTGATCGACAAGCGAAAGCGCATGTATCCGGGCTTTTATGAATTTCTGATCCCCAAAAATACTGACCAGTCGGATGCCGTCGTCTTCAGGTTCCACCGTGTCCACAGCTTCCATGATCAAGCTGGGTTCATCCCCTTCTATTAAGTAAGCATTGGCTTCACACATTGTTTCTCCCTCATCGCCTTGTTTTTATATCATCAAATTCTTATCGATCAACGCCTCGATCAGCCTCGGGAGCGGCACATCCTCGATACCGGCAATCTCCACGTTTTCCTGCGTAAGCGGCAGCAGTATCTTTTTGGCAGGACTCCGCGACACCGCCTCGGCCATTGCCGGTGTGACCTCTCCAAGCATGGCATGGGCTATGATGATCCCAATAGGGCCGACGATAACATCCACGAGCTGCACGGTCTGCACGATGGAATTTTCACCGGAAGCGCCCCTGTTCGCCCTTGCCTTGAGCATCTGCGCCGTGGCGATGGCATTGGTTCCCAGGGCGATAATCTCGACCTTCTCCCCGTAGGCTTCCTTGATTTTTTTTATAATGGCGCCGCCGATACCGCCGCCCTGTCCATCAATAACACAAATTTTCTTCATAGTTTTAGGATCTTACGTCTGTTTTTGCGCTCCTTTTTAGACAGCCTGCGGCGGGGCCCCTTTTTTCGAGTGGTCGGCGTCCAGCCGTTCAGTTCCCGGTCCGGATCGATGACTTTGCCGTCGGGCCAGGAAGCCATGATCAGTCTGTCCATAAATTCGGGTGAAGACATCGTTGCCGCCTTCCGTGAAGAAGCGTAGTCGCCGACCGCCCGATCGGAGCTCACCACCAGGGCGCCTTCTCCTTCGCGGTCCGCCAGACGCTTTATCACGGTATCGGCTGTCTCTCCGCTGCGGCTAAAAAGCACCGCAATGCCGCCCACCCGTTCGCGCTGTCGGTACAAAGAATAAGCATCGGTTCCGTCAAAAACAACCGTTATGCGGTGGTGCTTGACCCTTTTATAGGCCACCAGCATGTCCAACAGCGCCTCACGTCCCATCTCGAGATCCTGCCTGTCCAGCCGGCTCAGGTCGGCTGACTGGCGAATCAGATTGTACCCGTCGATAATGATGTGAACCGCCATGCGTAGATACCCGGGCCAACAGGGCCCGGTACTGGTCTCACCCCCGATATTGTTCAGTACCTATCTTTTGCCTTTATGGTTGTTTATGTAACTGAAGGGCCGCGGAGTTTAAGCTTAGGACCCTCGTCATCCCAACAGCTCCAGAAGGCGGTCCAGGTCATCGTCCCCGTAAAATTCTATTTCCACCCGGCCTTTTTTCCCATGCCGCTTGATCTGGACCTTGGTGCCATAGTGGCGGGACAACGCTTCGGCAATCCTCGACAGGTGTATGTCGGTTGAGTCGACAGACCGTTTTTTGGGTGCTTTGTTTCCGGGTTTAAGTTTGTTTACCAGGATTTCCGTTTCCCGTACGGAAAGGCCCTTTGAAACCACCGTTTTCCAGACAACCTGCTGTTGCGCCTTGTTTGCAATGCCGAGCAGTGCGCGGGCATGCCCCATGCTCAGGCTGCCGTCGATCAGGCTCTCTTTGATTGCTCCGGACAAATTTCTGATCCGCAGAAAATTGGCCACGGAGGATCGGCTTTTTCCCACCCTTTTTGCAGCCTCTTCCTGGGTCAGGCCGAATTCGGCGATAAGCCGGTGATAGGCGTCCGCTTCCTCGACGGGGTTCAAGCTCTCGCGCTGTATATTTTCCACGATGGAAATTTCCAGCATCTTGGCGTCGGTGTAGTTTTTCACCACGCATGGCACTTCTGAAAGGCCCGCCATCCTGGCCGCCCGCAAACGTCGCTCCCCGGCCACCAGTTCATAGCCGTCATCGATTCTTCTCAACAAAAGAGGCTGAATAACCCCCTGTTCTTTAATGGAATGGGAGAGTGCCGCAAGCTCGTCTTCCGGGAACTGGGTGCGTGGCTGATAGCGATTGGGCTGAATCAGTTCGATGTCACACTGGAAATATTCATTTGACATGTTGTCGATGGAATCGATATCCGGTATAAGGGCCCCCAATCCCATGCCCAGGGCCTTTTTTTTCCTTTTTTGGGTTCTTTCTTTTGGCATCTCTACCTGTTTTTCAGCTGTCCCCGTCAGTGAGGAAGCCCTCCTTATCATTATAAAAAATGACGGTTGTTCATAATCTCTTCCGCCAGTGACATGTAGCTTTTAGCCCCTATGGAGGAGGCGTCATACATCAGGATGGGCTTGCCGAAGCTGGGGGCTTCGCCCAGCCTGACATTGCGTGGAACGATTGTTTTGAACACCAGGTTTTTGAAATATTTTTCCGCATCTTCAGCCACCTGGTAAGACAAATTTGTACGTTTGTCGAACATGGTCAGCAGGATGCCGGCAATCCTGAGTCCCGGGTTCAAACCGCGTTTGATCCGTTTGACCGTCTGCAGAAGCTGGCTCAACCCCTCCAGAGCGTAAAACTCGCACTGCAACGGAATAATCAGGGCATCGGCGGCTGCCATGGCATTGATGGTCAAGAGACTCAACGAAGGGGGGCAGTCGAGAATAATGTACTCAAAAGACGGATCTACATCGTCAAGCAGCCCTTTCAGCGCCTTTTCCCTTGCCGGTCTGGAAAGCATCTCGACGTCAAACCCGATCAGTTCGACGCGTGAAGGGATGACCTTCAGGGCCTCGATCTCGCTGTCTACAATGAGGCTCTCGACCGCTTCCTCTCCGATCAGCCCGTGGTAGAGGGTTTTATCAATGGCGCTTTTGTCGATGCCGAGACCGGTGGTGGCATTGGCTTGCGGGTCACAGTCCACCAGCAGCGTTTTCTGTTGGGCCGCCCCCAAGGCGGCGGCCAGGTTAACGGCGGTGGTCGTCTTGCCCACACCACCCTTTTGATTGGCAATGCAAAATATTTGCTTCATAAATAAAAATTTTCTGTTCGTTTCAAATGTCGATATCCTGAACCATCCGGTTCAGGCATTATAAACATTAAATGCATCATTGTACAACAGCGCGGATGATGCTTATTCTTAGTATGGGCGTTGTCGAGAGCCTTCCCCGCCGAAGGGCGGGGTTGCCGCATATACAAGGAAGATGCTTTTCCGCTATAGTGGGCTATGCGGCAAGGCATCCGACACAGTAGATGCGGTGAGATCGGCAATCCCAACGGGTTTCAAATTTTAGGGATTAAAATCGATGTAATCCTTTGAAAATAGATGAAAATAAGCGACCCCTAAAATTTGAAACGCACAGGTTAGGGAGAAGCTGTTATTAACACGCCTACTGTACAAACACAATAGCTTCTGGGCAAATAGGGGAAGCTTGCCGTTTCCCCCGGTTTTTGATAGAAAATCGACATGCGCACATGGAAACAATCAGCGATGGCCTGCCTGATGGTAGTGGGCCTCATAGGAATGCTGGCATGCCCGAGCCACGGCATCACCTTGAAAGAGGAAGAGGAACTTTCCCAGGAGTTCATGGCCGTTGTGGCCAGCCGGTATACCTTCATCAAAGACCCTGTTATTGAAGACTACGTCAACGAAGTGGGGCAGCGCATCCTTAAGGTGGTGCCCACCCAGCCTTTTCACTACCATTTCCATATCATTAAGGAGGACGTCTACAACGCCTTTGCCACACCTGCCGGACACATCTTCATCAACAGCGGCCTTTTGGAGGCGCTTAAAAGCGAAGAGGAGCTCGCCGGAATAATCGGCCACGAAATTGCCCACGTTGTCTGCCGTCACATATCCCAAAGAATCGATCGGGCGCCGAAAATCAGTCTGGCAACGTTGGCAGGCATCGCCGCTGGTATTTTTCTGGGGGCGGCAGGCGCCGGAGATGTCGGCAGTGCCGTGGTCATGGGATCCATGGCCGCCAGTCAGTCGGCCATGCTGGCCTACAGCCGCGAAGATGAGCTCCAGGCCGACCAGCTGGGGTTAATCTATCTGTACGACTCCGGATACGGGGCAGAAGGGTTGCTGGATTCGCTGAAAACCATCCGCAGCAAACAGTGGTTCGGCTCCGAACAGGTCCCCAGCTACCTGATGACCCACCCCGCTTCGGAAGATCGCATGGCCAATATCGATCTGTGGCTTGAGAGCCACCAGGTTCCGGAGGCAAAACGATATCACCCCGATACGGAAGCCTTTCAGATGATGCAGGCGACCCTGACGGGCAAGTACGGCGATGAAAGCGGGGCGCTCAAACGATTCGAGGCGCGGTTGCGGGTTTCTCCCGAAGACCCTTTCGCCAATTACGGCTACGCCCTTGTGCTGTCCAGGGTAGGAAGGCGCACAGAGGCCATCGATCACCTCTTGAACGCCCTGGAAAAAAAGGCGTTGAACCCCCAGTTGCTAGGCGAACTCGGCAGAATTTACTTTCAGGATGGTGACTATGAAAAAGCCCTGCGGGTACTCGAGCCGGCTGTGAAAATGGGACCGTCCAACCCCGATGCCATGTTTTTTCTAGGTCGCACCTACATGGAACTGGGCCAGGCTGAGAAGGCGGTCGACATCCTGGAAGGGTTGACGAAAAATTACCCCGATTTCAGCGAAGCACGCTATTTTCTGGGAACCGCTTACGGGCAGCAGGGCAACATGGAGGGCGCCCACTATCATCTCGGAATGTATTATGCGCGCCGTGGCAAATTGAAAAGTGCGGTCTTTCATCTGAAACGGGCACAGGAGATCACCACGGACCCTAAAAGGCAGGAAGAAATAGACAAACAGCTCGAAGACCTCAACCGGCGCATTACCCAGGCATCCAGGCAAACGCCCTGATATCCCACAGGACCTGTTCACCATCGATAGCACAGGAAAGAATGTGTTGTGAGTCACACCTTTCGTTCACTTCAGCTGCGGTCGAAACGGGAAAATTTCATGGTGAAGGTGCCCCGGCCCTGGGTGGCCGAGCGCAATGAGGTGGAATAGCCGAACATCCTGGCCAGGGGTACGACGGCCTTGATCACCTGCATGCGCGTCTGGGGCTCGATGGATTCGATCTTTCCCCCGCGTGCGTTGAGATCGCCGATCACGTCCCCCATGAACGACTCCGGGATAAAAACCTCCACCTCCATGATCGGGTCCAGCAGAAAGGGGGTCCCCCCAGACAGCGCCTCCTTGCAGGCCATGGATGCGCTTACGCGGTAGGCCAGGTCCGAACCGAGCGATTCCTTGAAGGAACCGCCCGTCAGCACGGCCTCGACGTCCACTACCGGATATCCCATGGCCATTCCGCTTTCCAGCGATTCCAGTACGCCCAGCTCGATGGCCGGAATGAAATTGCCGGGAATCATGGTTTCGTCTACCCTGCTCAAAAAACGGTTGCCTTCCCCCCTCGGCCTGGGGCGCAGGGTCAGGTGGACCTCACCGAAATGGCGCTGACCGGCCACCTCCTTGTCAAACACGGCTTCCCCTGTCGCCTCCCTCTCGATGGTCTCCCGGTATACCACCTGGGGTTTGCCGACATTGACGTGAGTCTTGAATTCCCGCAGCATACGGCTGATGATAATTTCCAGGTGGAGTTCCCCCATCCCCGACAAGATCGTCTGTCCGGTGTCCTCGTCTACCTTGACCTTCAGTGTGGGATCCTCGAGCATGAACTTGTTGAGAACTTCATCCAGCTTTTCCTGATCGGCGTGCGATTTCGGCTCCACGGCCACCGAGATAACGGGTTCGTAAAAATCGATCTTTTCCAGGAGCACGGGCCGCTTTTTCGAGCAAAGCGTTTCACCCGTTGCGGACTGTTTCAGCCCGACAACCCCGACGAGGCTTCCAGCCCCGGCGGTTTCGACACGCTCTTTTTTGTTGGCGTGCATACGCAGGATCCTGGATAGTTTCTCTTCGCTTTTGCGGCCGGGATTGTACACCGATTCTCCGGCTTTGATGCGGCCGCTGTAAATTCGTATGAAGGACAGTTTGCGGCCTTCCATCATGGCGACTTTGAAAATAATCGCCGCCAGTGGCTCATTCTCGCGGGGGGGGCATACCACTGTTTCCCCGCTTTCCGGATCCACTCCCTGGATCGGTGGAATGTCGACAGGGCTCGGCAGATAGTCCACGATGGCATCGATCAACGGTTGAACGCCCTTGTTTCTCAGCGCCGACCCGCACAGGACAGGAACCAGTTTCAGATCGATGGTGGCACGCCTGACGGCGGCCTTTACGTCCGATGTGTCGATCGGTTCTTCCGCCAGGTAAGCCTCCATGATACCATCATCCACCTCAGCCAGGGATTCCAGCAGCTTCTCCTTGTATTGTCCCGCCCGATCCTCGAGGTCCGGCGGGATGGGTTTTGTTTCGAAAGATTCCCCCAGGGATCCCTCGTCCCAAACGATCTGCTGCATCTCGATAAGGTCGATGATGCCCGCAAATGCATCTTCCGAACCTACCGGCAGCTGCAGGATGAGCGGGTTGGCGGCAAGACGCGATTTCATCATCTTCACGGCGTTGAAATAATCGGCACCGACCCTGTCCAGCTTGTTGACAAAGGCGATTTTGGGCACCTTGTATTTATCGGCCTGGCGCCAGACGGTTTCGGACTGCGGCTCCACACCGCCTACCGCACAAAACACACCCACCGCACCGTCCAGCACGCGCAGCGACCGCTCCACCTCGATGGTGAAATCCACATGACCGGGTGTGTCGATGATGTCGATTTCATGTCCCTTCCACTGACATGCGGTGACGGCGGAGGTGATGGTGATGCCGCGCTCCTGCTCGTCGATCATCCAGTCCATGACCGCCTCACCGTCATGGACCTCACCCATCTTGTGGGAACGCCCCGTGTAGTAAAGAATACGTTCGGTAACCGTGGTTTTACCCGCATCGATGTGAGCAATGATACCGATGTTGCGAATATTGCTTATTTTTGTCTTTGTACTCATCGAATCAGCAGCATATTGGCCGTGAAGGGATATCGAAGGTCGATATGCCCGGCCAGCGTCGTTGCCTCGTGACCGTCGATTAGAATTTTTACGGCAGCCACGTCCGGCATGTTTAAGATAAGTGAATTGACCAGCGAATAGATGGTCATCAATTCCGACCTGGCGCCTCCGGGATGGTTTTCTTTCGCCGCCGCGGAGAGGTCCACGTAGGCCGTACCGTTTTCCAACAGGTGGAACGCCCTCAGCGTGGTCCCCTCGGGAATGGTGCGCAACAGGGCTTTCCGGGGTCCTCGGATCAACGCGTCAACAATGGCACGGCCCAGCGTATTTGCATCGGCCGCCATGGGCATGCGCACCTCCTCGGCCGTCAGATACTCGTTCTCGAGATCGGCAAAATAGAGGTGAACGACGCTCTTTTCGCCGCGGGCCGGCTGTTCGTCGGCAATTTCCCTTGCGGCTTCCCCCTGGGGTTGCCCGTCATCACATGCCACACCGCAAAGCAGTACGAGAAGGCACAAGACCACGTGAAAAGGCGCCTTTATCCGTGGGAGAACCCTATGGTTGTCGACCGTTTTCATATCCATGTGTCGCTCAGGCCTTCTGCACAACCTTTTGGCGCTCATCTCCATGGCAGCCCGCAGGATGCATTGGTGGCCGTTCCTGAAAAAAAGGGCTATTTCCAACTGAAGCACAGGATTTCTATGCCAATACACGCACGATGTCAACCCGGTTGAACAAAAACGCCCCGAGCCTACAGGGCCTCAAGAGCATGAAACATCCTTGTCAGCGCCTCGTTCAATGTCGACCGCGGGCATCCGAAATTTAGTCTCAGGAATCCCTCTCCTCCAAAATCTTTACCGTCCGAAAGCCCCACACCGGCAGCTTCGAAAAAAGCGGCCGGCGATGCCACGGGCAGGGTCCGGGCATCTATCCAGGCCAGATAAGTGGCTTCCACGTGGTTGACTTTCAGCCCTTCGGCGGCCAGGATGGCCTTCTCCACGGTATCCCTGTTCCCGATGAGGTAGTCGATGAGAGCCGTTTGCCATGCACCGCCTCCCCTGAACGCAGCCAAGGCGGCCACATAGCCGCAGGTGTTCACGCCCGAAAGGATCCCCTGCATGCACGCCTTGAACCGGGAACGCAGGTCCCTGTTTTCAATGACGGCAAAAGAGCAGTTCAGCCCGGGTATATTGAATGTTTTGCTGGGTGCCATCAGGGTAATGGTCCGCCGGGATATGTCGGGTGCAAGGGATGCGATGGGGCGGTGCGTTTTATTCCTGTCGAGCAGGAGTTCACAGTGAATCTCGTCGGAACAGATCACGATGTCGCGACGATCGCAAACAGCCGCCATCTCCGTCAATTCCCGCCGGCTGAAGACCCTCCCGGTCGGGTTGTGCGGGTTGCAGAGCGTGAAAAGAGCGGTGTGCTCCGAGACGGCACCGTCGAACCTGTCCATGTCAAGCCCCCATTGCTGACAACCGGCGATGCGGCCGTGTTCCATTTGATCCAGCGGCACCGTCAAAAGACGCCGGTCGGAATAGCTGGGAGCCGTAAAAAAAGGCGGGTACACCGGTGTGAGGGTAGCCACTTGATCACCGGCCTCACCCACGCTCCGGCAGGCGAGGTTCAATCCGCTCACCACGCCCGGAAGCCATACGATCGCTTCCGAAGGAACCGTCCACGCGTATTTTTTCT